>JAFCEK010000047.1 GCA_017609225.1 Candidatus Aenigmatarchaeota archaeon
AGAGAATGCAGAAGAAGCACTGGCCGGTTATAGAGCACAGGAATGGCCAGGCACAATTAATTGATTTCACCAATTAATTAAAACCCCCACGGCTTTAGCCGTGGGATATTTAGTTATTTCCTGAATATTTCCTTGAGCTTTTCAAAAAATCCAATTCTTTGAATGTATTCTTCCCCTGCTATTCTGCTTCCAAGCTGAAAATATGCCCTGCTCGCCCTGGATTTCGGGTTCATTGTTACTACAGGAACCTTGAAGTTTGTGCTTTTCAGCACATTGCTGTCTTCAGGAATCTTTGCAACAATAGGAAGACTGGTAAACTGCTCTATTTCATTATCTCTTAATTCATACCTGTGGCCTTTTACCCTGTTCAGTATTATCCCTTCAGGCACTGCATCTTCATCACCAAGCATCTGATAGCATTTTGTTATATCAACGATTGATGGTATATGAGGAGTTGCAACAAAATAAACCTCATCAGAGCAGCGAAGGGTTAAAAACGAATCCCTTGAAAGCCCTGGAGAGGAATCCAGCAGAACAATATCAGCCTTTTGCTTTTTGAAAAGGCTTCTTATTCTGGATTTCAGTTTATACATATTGTTTTCCTTTAAATCCTTTTGGTCAAAAGAAGCAGGAACAACCCTGAGACCTGAAGAATGTGTGTGCACAGCCTCCTTGATATCCACCCTGTTTTTCAGAACATCATTCAAAGTTACAGGCCAGCCGGAAAACCCCCCAAGATGCAGTGCAAGATGGGGATTTGTAAGATTGCAGTCAACAACAACAACATTTTTGTTGAAATGCGATGCCAGCACAGTCCCAAGATTGGCAACTGTAACTGTTTTGCCAACACCGCCCTTGCCTGAAGCTATTCCTATTATCCTGACCATAAATGCAGCCTCAGTATTATTTTAGTTAAATAGAATTTAAAAACTAATGGGGAATCCCTTTTATTTCTCTCTTAAACGCTCTGGCAACATTCCCTGATAAGAAGCGATTTGTGTTCTAATAACATCTCCTTCAAAATCATTTGCAGGTTGAATACATTTTAATGTATGATGACATTTCAAAAAACCATGAATTGCATTCATGAAAGCATCTGAATCTTGCATGCCTTTTTCTCCCCCTTTCATTAACTGATACATCAAGGCTCTGCTGTCAAGAACCGCTTCTAAAGTAACTGGTTGTAATTGAGCTGCGTTAGTGTGATTAATGACTACACCACTTGGAAGGGGGATTCCATATCTAAAATCATGGTATGTATGTATTCATGATCAACTAAGTTGTATTCAAAATCAGCCTCACTCAGTTCGTCAAAAGCTCTAGGGTTAATAAATATTGGATGTCTATCTCCTTTACCAATCATTTTCGGAGTTATCAGTAAAAAAGCATATTGTGTGGATTCATAAACAACTTTTCTTAATTCATCTGCTTCCTCATCACCTATTACACCAGCAAATTGTAATTCTGTTACTCTATCTAACCCTGGCTTTTTATGTAGATTGTATGTCAAAGCAGCGACATTATCATTAGGATTTCTTCGGAAGAATTCATCTAAGAAAATCTGTCTTTGTGATTCATCCTGCTGAGCCTGTCTATATGCTGCCATCTTCAATCATAGTTCCTGACTGCAGTAATTGTTTATAACATTCTCCTATATTAAATGGAGGTTCAATCCCTGCTGCTTGCAGTTTTCTAACAGTATCAACAATAATTCTTTCTCCTACCTCTTGGTTTGTTTCATAAACTCTAAGAGCAGTTTGATCTAGTGTATATTTATCAATAAAATTTGGTTTTTTCCCTTCCATCCTTTCAATTCTTTTTTGAATCGTATAGAAAGCTAAATCTTCAATGTAATTATCACCAAAACCCATACCTTGAGCAATTGTAAATAAATAAGTGACATCAACAACACCATTACAATCGTTTTTCACCTGTGTCATTCCTGCTAAAGCCCCTCTTGCAAATGTAGTAAATTCTTCTGCTGTCATAGATTCTAATTTAACTCCAAAAGCCTTATCTATATAGTCAACCGAATGCCTATCAACATCTGTGAACATCACAGGTTTTTCTAATTCTGGAAATTTTTGGGCTAATTTATAAGTTATAAGAAATTGTGCTTCTGTAGATTCTTCTGCTCTGACTTCAGCCAATAGTTCTCTCGCACCTGAATAATTGCCTTGCTCAATGTATCGGCTTGCTTCATCTAACTTATGGTCAAGTCTTAATCTTAGATTTTCAGCTCTAGAATATCTTGGTTCTGATGGATCTACCAAAAAACAAGGGTCACACCAATGCGCAAAAAATTTACCATCATTAATTTTTGCTGAAATTCTGATTATATCACCCTTTTCAGGCAATTTTCCATAAATATTCTCAATATTTCCTCCTGAAAAGACTATTTTTCCAGTTGGCATATATACTTTTATCTCTCCTCCATCTTCAGTTCTTACTAAACCATATATTTTCCTATCAAGATAATCTCTTGGAGGATTTTCTACATCTACTGATGTTTTTTCTCCATCTGGTTTAAGTATAGATAAATGTGCATGGGTATAATCTTTGTGTGAAGTTAAACTTACTCCAGTTATTCTTGTTCCCTCAGGAAATCCAAGACTTCTCAAAAATCTGCCTTCTCCACTATCTCCAAAACCAATAAATTCTCCATAAACAACTGCTCGGGTATTTCCTGTAGTTTCAACTTTAGTTGGATCTGGGTTAATCAACGGAAAAGAAGTTACATATAAGAGTTCTGCGTGATAATTTTGAATATCAGAAATTTGAAATTCTACCGGTATAAAATCCAAAACCCTTACAATACATTCTAATGGCAGTCCAGCATATTCTTTTGCTTTTTCAGAATCAACAGGATTAACCAAAAAAAAATTATCAGCAACCTTGCCGTCAGCATCAACATGAAAGTTTAGTCCATCTCCAGCAGGTTCAATAAATCCATTAACTCTAACTAATTCATCCGCACTGAAAGGGGGATATTTCCCCCTTCTTTGACGACTGAATTTTTCTGTCCAATCAATAACGTCTCCTAAATCAACTTTTTGAATAGGAGTACTTAATATTGCAGGTAAATCTGTATCGCTCATTTTCTATCCTCCAAAACTTATGTTCCTTGTTTTGTAATTGTGAAGTATTTCATCATTTAACCTCATATTGATATATGTTATTACTATATAGTAGATATAACTAGTATTTAAATCTTTCGGTTATTGTAGTACCTTGAACTATCCAGTTCATATAACAGGAATTCTGCGGATTTTAACTCGCAGATGTGTATAGTATTTATCATCCATGCGCCGAATATATCACCTTTTCTTTCTTTTTCTCCTTTTCCTTGTTTTTTTCTCAGCCGCTGCCTGGGACCTGCTTATTTCATTGTTAACTGCTGAGAGCGTGTTTTTAATCCATGCCCTTTCTGCAGGTTTCTTTTTCAGTTTCTTTTTTTTCAGTGCGTACACAGCAGGCACAGCGAGTATGCATAAAATTATTATATATACATCAGTTTCTATGCCTTCAAACATCTGCAAAATAAATCCTGTAGGCAGTATGAATTCATTTTTATTACCTTCTTCATGCACTTCAGTGATGTTGCTTTTGGTTTCCTCCGATATTATGGTTAATGCAATGGTTCTTCTAGCCTGTATGCCATCCGAGCTCACTACCTCAAAAACAACAGGATATGTTGATTCGGTTGCATTCTTATTAATAACAAAGTCAACAGCAATGTTTTCATTTTTTCCTGCTTTCAGGAAGTCTAATTTGCTTTTTGACAAATAAATATCACTAAAACCTGTTATTGATAGCTCTATATCATATAAATCAGACTGCCCCTTGTTAACTATGGAAAAATTATAGGTTTCCACTTTGCCTTTCTCTATTCTTATGGAATCAGGTGCCTCAATATCAAGGCGCCTGCTCATTTCGGTTCTGAAATTTTCTTCTTTTGTGAATGCTGAATATGGGTTTTTGCCTGCCTCCAGTTTCAGTGTGTACAGCCCTTCGCTCTGTGGCGCTGGAAGTTCCATATAAAATGAGCCATCAGCCTTCGTGCTTGTGGTGTATCTGCTGCCTGTTTCCTTTATATTTGCTGTTACACTGGCATTTTTTATGGAATTCCCGTCTGTATCCTTTACAACACCAGTAATTTTAATGGTTTCCCCAAGGGCATATGCGGCTTTATCAAGGTTAAATTCCATGCTGATTGCCTTTTTGTTTCCCACAGCAAATGCCATTATCTCGTTCACATTTATTTTTGCAACCTTTCTCATGAGATCTATATCAGAGTCAATTTCCTCCCATTCCGAATCACACATCTGTTTTCCGGGATTCCATGAATCACATTCATAAACGCCAAGGGTTTCCATATTGCTTATGTAATTTTCATCATATCTCATCTCTATGTATGCGTTGCTGTAGGACAGGTCTGTTTCAAAAACAAAAATATCTGTTACGCTTATGCCTTCTATTCCTGTATGGGGAAAATGATAATATTTTATTGAATCATCATAATCATTTATATTCACATCATAGAGCGTAAGCTCTGTTCCGGAATCCTTGTCCAGCAGCTCTATTTTGTACAATCCGGGCGTTATGAAACCTGAATATTTTCCATTTTTGTCTGTATTTATGCTGGTTTCCAGTCCGTTTTCTGCATTGAATTTCAGCTGAACGTTAAGGCCTTTTGTATTCTGAACAAATTCTCCACCTATAGGTATGGTATATGATATGTTCTTTTCCAGAACATTTGTGTAGTTTTTGTAGCTTATCCCTATTTTCAGTGTGTATATACCGGAGGACAATGTTGGAGGTATTATCTTCACATCATAGCTGTCTCCTGACTGGGAGATATAATCTATCTCGCAGTCTATGGAATTTATCTCAATATCAAGGTAATCTTCCAGGATAAAAACAACATTATCTCTTTCTACAAGCTTGAGTTTCAGTGTTATTGGCTCTGTATGTGTTATTGAGGTTTTGTCTATGCTGACAAGCTGGAACTGGTAAAGCTCTTTAACCTCTATTACAGCTGAGTCTGAAACGCTCTCGCCTCCGTACATTGCTGTTATTTTAATCTCATGCTGCCCTATGGATGTTGGCTTTATTCTCAGGCGCCAGCCCTTCTGGTTGTTGTAGATAATCGGAGTGTCATAAGATATAACCTGGTTATCCATCTTAACTTCAAAAGAAACACTGTTTGGAGGCTTTACCTCAGCACCATCCTTCTCAATAACAAAATAAATATCTACATTATCCCCAAGGAAGAAAGGGCTTTGTTCCATGGAATTTATATAGCCCTCAAGTTTTGACACAGTAAAACCCGTGCTTGAATTTTGCATTTCATTCATCTCATTAATGCAGTGTACATTCACATCATAACTGCCTGTTTCGAAAAGGGTTTCAGAGCTTATCTGAAGATTATATGTATCATTGCCCTCATATGCAAAATCAAGACATCCAAACATTATATTTCCGCCTTCCACATCAGCATAAACCCTTGTTATATTTAGCGAGGGGTCTGAATCATAACATCTCAAAGAAACGCTTACATCCTCTCCAACCCATGGGTTTGCAGGGCTTATTGTAAGGTTCTCTATAACAGGGCTTGCCCTGGCAATGGAGACACAGCTAATAAAAAATACAGCAATAACTGTAAAAACCCCAATCATTTTTTGAGCTTCCATAATAACCGTCTGAATATATGAGGTATTTTATATTCCTCTCCAATAAGCTGGGCTGCAATCCTTTTGAATTCTATTGATGAAGGAGAGTATGGATTCAGAAACACTGCTGGGGTGCATTTAAATATGCTCCTGGATATGGTTTTATCTTCAGGCACAATGCCAATAACAGGCGTTTTGCATGCATATTCTATTTCCTCAGGGGTTATCTGTTCAGTGCCTTTTTTATATCTGTTAACTATTATCCCGAGAACATTCATCTTTTTTTCCTTTGCAATTTTAATGGTTTTCATAATGTCTGCAACAGAAGGCAGTTCAGGTGTTGTAACAACTATAATTTCACTGCAGGATCTCATTATAGTAAGATTGTTTTTTTCCAGCCCAGGAGGCGTATCAACCATAACTATGGTATCCAGAAGCTCAGAGTCATTCAGCACATGTTTTAGTCTTGATATTCTGGCATCTTTCAGATAAAGAGAAGCAGGAATTATTCTGAGGCCGGATGAATGTATATACATTGCTTCCAGAACTGACAGATTCTGATTAAGAACATCATTAAGCGTTAATGGAAAATGGTACATGCCCAGCTGTAGTCCAAGGCCGGACATCTTTACATCAGCATCAACAGCTATTATCTTGTTTCCAAACTCCATGAGCGCAGCTGAAAGATTTACGGTAGTTACTGTCTTTCCAACCCCACCCTTTGCTGAAATAACCCCTATGCTCCTAATCACCCCATCACCTACCTCTAAAATATTGGAATGGTTATTAATAAAATTTTATTTGAAAATTAAAAAATAGAAGGAAAATGGCATTTTACGCCCCTGTTGCATAAAATGTCATTACACTCTGTGCAGTGTCCCCACCTGGAAATCCACAGGGAACCGATGCATAAACCTTGAACCTTGACACAGCGCTGGGAACCAA
>JAFCEK010000048.1 GCA_017609225.1 Candidatus Aenigmatarchaeota archaeon
AAATAGTTCCTCATATTAATCAAAAAAGGCATTGCATTTTTCTCCTTGTAAATATTCAGCCTTCCATGATATCTGAATTTGCCTATTTCCGGAGATTTTCTTTCAAATCCCGGTTCTGACTTGATTATGACCAGCGCACTGTTCTGTTTTTTGTTCCTTTCGACCTCCGCTGCTATGCAGTATCTTATGGTGTTGTGCACATCAATGCCTTTCGTAGCTCCTATGGGAATCGCAAGAAATGATGGGACACCAGAGAAATATGACTGCCTGCAGGATATTACATTACTGCTGTCGCTTATTATAACATCAGTTCTTATCCTAAACACCCTTTTTATGAGTTTTGCTATTTCATAGCATATTCTGTTTGGATTGTCAGGCAGCATTGATTTGAACCCAGGCCTGACAAATGTTTCATCCGAAGCCAGTATATCAACCAGTTCTATTTTAAGGCTGTATTTTTTCTTTGCTTCTTTTATCATTTTTTCTGCCCCCTTTTTTTCAAGCCTTGTGGTTTTTCCAAACCTGTTCAGAAACTCTGCAGGCAAAACCTTTCCCTGTGCTATTGCGAAAATCTTTGCAGGCAACACCAGAACCTCCCCCTCAGATATTTTTCTCTCCAGCGCACATATTATCTCTTTGATCAAAGAATCCATGCCCCTCTCAGGATGCAGCTGCTTTTCTATTGCAACAGCCCTTTTCATATATTGGCTACCTGCTCCAATACCGCAAAGTATTCCCTTCAGGGAGAGATTTACCAGGCATAGAACATCTTCCATTCCCAGTTCATGTTTGCTGCGTATAAAACCACCACATGATTTTATGCTGAACCAGAAAACCATTGTTTTCAAACAGCGGATGTATGGTTTTGGTTCAACAGCTGTTGCCTCGCCAAGAAAACCGCCGACTTTAGTGGGCGGATATACGGAGGCAACATTATTGCCCTGCTTCCGGAAACATATCAGCAAGTGCGGGGCCTGCATGAATTTATAAGCTATTACTTTCTTACATGCTTCATTATATCAGATATAATATATACAGCTATATCCGGGAACCTTCTGGCAAGGAATTCTGACACTTCCATCTGCACTATGGGCTTTCTGTTTTTTATATTATGCCGGGCTAAAATCATCTTCAGGAGCGTGCCGCTGAAATTCTTCATATATGTTATTTCCAGGTATGGCATCTCCTCCATCTTCCTGCTGAATTTCTCTATTCTCTTTCTGATAAAAGGCTTTCTGCCATGAAACAGCCTTAATTTGTATTCATTCAGCACCATTTCCTTAAAGAGAACGCATGCTGTTTTGAATTCAAAACTTTTCCTGTACACAGGAAACAAGTCTTCAAATATTTTCCTGTATTTTCCATTCATTTTCTTTACAGCTTCCCTGAATTTTTTCCTGTGGTTGAAAGGAACCACGTCCAGAAGGCTTGGGTGCCTCACTGGATTGAAGAACTGCCTGTGAACAAACACTACAGGACAATCACAGTTCATTATTTCTGACCAGAAATTATTGTATATTGTGTTTTTGATTTTGTGCTCATCCCTGTTTCTTGCAACCCAGGCATATTTTTTCCTGTATTTCCTTTTTTCGCCAATTCTTCCGCTCTCAAATGTCTTGTAATGCGAGAGTGCTGTTTTCATATCCGGGGATGGCTTGTAAAAATCCACGCCAAACACCCTTTCCCTGGTTATTGAGGATACAAGGGCCCTGCCACCGTTAAGTGCAAGCCTGTAAGCTATAAAATGCGTGTTGTGGTCCTGGTGGTCTCCGGGCTTCTCATATGCAGGTGCAGCATGCGGAGCCACATACATAGGCCCTGCCTTCCCGGAATCAAAAAGCATATAACCCCTTTTTATAAGAACTTCCATAAATTATATTGTTTCCGGAAATTTAAATCTTAATTCCGCCATAAGCCTTTCAAATATTTTAGGATACAATAAAATAATATGAGCTGGGCTTTTGGGGCTGTAATAGTTGCAGTTTTTATCCTTTCAGCAGGCATATCCAGCGTCTCTGCATTAAATCATGCCAGCCAGGAATATGTCCCCGGAGAGCTTATAGTAAAGTTTAAAAAACCCCCTGCCTATATCCAGGGTGAGACGCTTTTCCGGACAAGGGCAGGGAGTGCGCCGCCAGGAATAAAGGCGGAGACATCTGCTGAAAAGGAAACAGGGCTTTCAGCTGTTTACAAAATAAGGCTTCCAAAGGGGCTTGACCCCAATGAGGCAGCCAGAAGATACATGAGAAATCCTGATGTGGAGTATGCAGAGCCGAACTATATTTATAAGATTTCTGAAACAGTCAATGACCCATTTTTTTCCAGCCAGTGGATGCATTCAAATATAGGAACAGAGTATGCATGGAACATAACAGCAGGAAGCCTGAATGTTACAATAGCAATCATAGATACAGGCGTGGACTGGGACCATCCAGACCTTTCAGCAAACATATGGAACAACACAGATGAGGACTGCGACAACAGCACAGACCTTGACAACAACGGCTATTATGGTGACTGCAGGGGATATGATTTTGTGAATGTTTTTGGTCCCTGCTGGCCAGGTGAAGACTGCCATGATGAGGATAATGACCCCATGGACTTTTTTGGTCATGGAACGCATACAGCAGGGATAGCTGCAGCTGCAGGCAACAACAGCATAGGAATTGCAGGAGTGTGCCGTAACTGCAGCATAATGCCTGTAAGGGCGGCCTTAGCTGTCAGTGAAAATGCTGCATATCTTTTTGATTATGACATTGCACAGGCATTAAAATATGCAGCAGATAATGGAGCCAACATAATAAGCATGAGTTTTGGAGGTCCGAATTCATCCCTCCTGCATGAGGCTATAGATTATGCATACAATCGTGGCTCTGTTCTGATAGCTGCAGCAGGAAATTCAGACAGTGATGAGAAGCTGTATCCCGCTGCATATGACAATGTGATAGCTGTTGCGGCAAGCAATCAGAACAGCATCAAGGCTGGTTTCAGCAGCTATGGCTCCTGGGTTGATGTTGCTGCGCCTGGCGTGGACATATTAAGCACATGGTTTGATGATGACTATGCATATGCAGATGGCACCAGCATGGCGACTCCTGTTGTTTCAGGCATTGCCGGTCTTTTGCTGTCAGCAGACAGAAATATGAGCAATGATGAGATAAGGTCCATAATCCTGAGTTCAGTGGACAAGCCCGGAAGCAGCGATTACTATATAGGCACAGGAAGGGTTAATGCCTCAAAGGCGCTGGAAAAAAACACCACACTGATAGCAATGCTGAATCCGGAGCTTGATGCAATGCTGTTCAGCAGTCCTGATATTGTGCTTATAAACGGCACTGCAAAGGGATACGGGTTTGCAAATTACAGCGTTGAGTATGGTTCTGGTTTTTACCCTGAAAACATGACAGTTATAAATGTTTCAGGGGAACAGATAAACAGCAGTATACTTGCTGAGTGGGACATATCCAGACTTCCAAACGGCTATTATACCATCATGCTGAAAGCAAACCATAACAGCAGCCCTTCATATACCTTTGATTCGCAGTATATAGTTATTTCAGATGCAATCCCGCCTGAAATTAATTTTTCCGTTCCAACCCCGCTTAATAATTCAGTTACAGGCAATGACTGGGTTTTTGTGAATGTTACATCTGATGAACCTCTTGCATTATGCATGCTGGACTGGTATAACGGAACATGGCAGAACATAACCATGAACAAATCCCCTGACAGCAGAAACTGCTGGATAAACATGACAAACCTGACTGAAATCATCTACCAGTTTCTGGTCTGGGGGTCTGATTACAGGGGAAACATGAATTCAAGCCTGCGCAGGCAGATTCTGGTTGACCTTACACCGCCTGATATAAGCATAATTTCACCCTCAAGCAGCATATATGGATATGCTGTCAGCTTCAACGTTAGCCTCAGTGAAGCAGGGAACTGGTGCATATATTCCCTTGATAACGGATTAAACATAACAATGAAGCCGAACAGCAGCAGAACAGGGTTTGGTTCGCTTAATTCAAGCATGGAAGAAGGAAACCATACTGTGATTTTTTACTGCGCTGATATGGCAGGCAAAATTAACTCAACCCATGCCTTGAACTTCAGTGTGAAAAGGGAGCTTTCCCTGGGTTTTGCTTCCCCAACACCGCAGAACCAGTCGCTTTTAAACAGGAGCTGGATTTTTGTTAATGTTTCGGGAAGCACTGCACTGAATGCATGCATTCTTGAATTTTTCAATGGTTCATGGGCAAATCTGAGCATGACAGCAGCAAATGGTTCATGTTATGTGAATATAACAAACCTTACGGATTATGCATATCATTTCAGAGCATATGGAACAGACATACTGGGAAACAGCAATGTAACAGGCTGCATCTATATAACGCTTGACCTGACGCCTCCTGCAGTAACTCCTGTTTCGCCTGAAAACAATTATATCTGGACCAGCAACAGCACACCAGGATTTTATTTCAGTGTTAATGATTCTTCATACATTGAAAACTGCAGCATAACAATAAATGGCGAGCCTGCAGAAACAAAATACAATATCACAAACAACAAAACAACAGGTTTTTTCATAACATTATCCAATGGGATTTATTTCTGGAACATAACATGCATGGACACTGCGGGAAACAGCAACACATCAGAAACAAGGATGTTGACAGTTGATTTCCATCAGGCCCAGCAGAAGCATTCTTCTGGCACACCATCCGGAGGAGGGTTTTATATGCCGCCTCCTGAAGAAAGCAATAAAACATCAGAAAAAGAGGAAGAAGGGCAAAACAATACGGAAACAAAAAATGCATTGCCTGAAACCAGTAAAAACAAACCCCTGAAGAAGCAAAGGCCTTACAGGTTTTCACCGCAGGTATGCATTCCAAACACAACGCGCTGCATGATAGACAGCATAGAGCTGTGCTCGCCTGACGGGCATGAATGGAAAACCATTAAAAAATGCGAATTTGGCTGCGACCAGAGCATGGAATGCAAGCCAGAATCGCATGACTATTCATGGATCTATAAAACTGCAATAATAATCATACTTGTAATCTCTTTAATCATTGTGCATGTTTTGTAAGTAGCAGGATCTGGAAAATTAAAAGATTTAAAAACTATCAAAACAATACTGCTTTATGCCTGATTCAAGGGAAGTCCATGAGAGGATTCTTGATATCTTTTCAGATGTGGCAGCTTCAATAGGATATTCCCCGCTTCACGGAAAGATAATAGGGGTTCTGCTCATAAAGGGAAGGCCCATGAGCCTGCAGGACCTTGCAAAAGAGACAGGCTATTCAGCAAGCATGATATCGCTCAGCCTTGACCTGCTTGATGTTCTGGGGATTGTGAAAAAAATCAAGAAAACAGCAGACAGGAAGCTGTATATAGAGTTTTCTGGGGATTTGCTGGAATGCCTGAAAAAGGCATTCGTTATGAAGCTTGAAAAAAGCATATCAGCAAGCCTGGAGGAATTTGGGAAAATCAGGAGCCAGAATCCCGGAGAGGCAAAGGCGCTGGATGTTCTGGAAAACCAGATAAAAAGGCTTGACAGCTATGTCAGGATGCTTGCAGAAATGAATTTACCTTAATAACCAAACGGTAGTTAATTTTATAAGTTTTTATGTTAAATACTTCCTATGAAAAGAAAGATTGAACTTGAGTATTTAAAGAAGGATGGTGTCGCGGATTTCACTGGATGCACAGGGCTTGTAGCGCCTGATGACCCTGAAGTAAAAGAGATGACAGAAGAGCTTGACCCTGCATACAGGGTTTTTATTACAGAGTTATGTCCCAAATTTAAACTCAGTATAGGCGAGGAAGGAAAAGATGAAACAGTAATGGTTTCAGATGTGGTTACTGACTGCATTATTAATGAAATTAATCTTTATGACCTGAGCAGCAGAGGAAAGGCAATGTACATCACTGTGGGCAGAGAGCATGACAATCATCTTAATCCATTAGACGGCTACCCGTCAAGAGTAAATGTAAGAAAATATAAACATATTAGAGACAGGACAGTTATAATTTCCAGATACCATGGCATAGTTTTTCTGGATATGAGAGGTGATATCTTTTACAAGGATGGCATGAAGGAGGGAAGCAAAAACGGCACATGGCTTAACGGTGTATATAATATACAAAATAAAGTTATAAGATGGGAGCCTGGTGTTTTTCTTGGGTTTGGCTCTAATTTAGATGTTATAAAAGACGGAATGCCCAGAACAACCCGCTGTTTCAAGCTGTCATATGAAAGATTGAGATAGATATGTGGGATTTTTGTGGGATTATATTTATAAACATGCTTCACCATATATTAATGAATTAATAGACAGAGATTCGGTGATAAACGTGATGATACCCATAAGATGCATGACATGCGGAAAACCGGTAGGGCAGTACTGGGAGAAGTACAGGAAAGAGATCAAGGCAGGCAAAAACCCCCAGAAGGTTCTGGACAGCCTGGGCCTTGAGAGATACTGCTGCCGCTCTTTGTTTCTTACCCATGTGGATCTGGCGGAAAAGGTTGGGAAATTCAAAAAATAGGCCTTTTTCTTACGGACGCTTGCGCAAGTCTCA
>JAFCEK010000005.1 GCA_017609225.1 Candidatus Aenigmatarchaeota archaeon
TTGTTATCGTTCCTGATGTGGTGCCGCAGCCTTTGTTATGTATAATAAGAGCAGATTCAAAGACCTTGTTGTTGGCTACTGTTTGGGGTGTTTCCCTTATTATTTCAAGAATTGCTATGTTGTTGCTGTTTTCCACAAAGATACTTTCTGTCTTTGCTTTGTCCAACCCAAACGGGTGTGTGTAATTTACTGTTATATTTATGGTTGCATTTTCAACCGAGTTTGAGGATGTTATGATAAAGGAAAGTGTTGCATTTGACGGTTCTGATATGTTAACAGTCTGGTAATAATTGTCAATATTCCATCCTGCTGGTATTGATAAACTTACATTGTATTCAATTTCATCATTAAACGGATGTGTTATCGTTATATTGACCGTCTGGTTTGTTGAATTGCACATGTATTTTTCATTGCGAACTGAAACACTGATATTGTTTATTGTAAACTGTTCCTGTCTCTGCATGCTTCCCGATGAAAAGGAAACCGATGCATTCATTATATATGTATCCTGGGGCCAAGTTGAGGCATCTATATAGCTGAAATTTATGTATTCTGTTGCACCTGCCTGAAGCACTATGCTTTCATTAGTGGCATTGTATACAGAATATCCTGAAGTGTTTGTTATGTTTAATGTCACATTAACTGTTTTTGATATGCTCATGTTGTTTTCAACTCTCACTGTCACATTGAAAATCCCGTCACTGTATTCCATGCCTGTTATGTTGTAGTTGTTTCTGCCTGCCTGTATGTCCAGGATTTTTATTCCTGGTGTGTAATATGCCTCAAAAGATGCATTCCTTATTGTTACATTCCCGTTTCCTGTGTTTGTTATTCTTATATTGCAGTATCCTGTTTCGTTGGGAGCTATCTGTTTATTAAGTAATAGCAAGGGCTTGGTTTCATTTGTTAAAATTCTGTAGCTGTGCAAAACATCCAGCCATGCAGTTGAATTATATGTTTCTGCCTTTACTGAAGTCTGTGAATCAATGGTCAAGTTTAGTGTGATATTAGCTGTTCTGTAATCTCCTGCTGCACATGCAAATGCTATTGTTGTGTTTTCTGAAGGTTCAAGCAGAACAGGAATATTAGCATACTCTGTTGATGGTGTTTTTTTGTAAAGTGCTGGTGTAATAGTCGTATTATCAATATCCTCTGTAGAATTGGCGCTTATGTTTATAATCGAATCTGTGTATTGAGTTGCATTTACTGTCCATGTTATATTTGTATCGGCGTTCTGGGCAAGCGTGCCTATATTCTGAACCTGACTTGGATAAACTGTCCAGCCACTGGGCAGATATATGGTTGCATTGGCATTTGTTATGTCATCTGTAAATGCCTTTATATTTGTTATTATATCAAATGAATTGTTCTGGAATATTTCAGATGGTCTGTATGTGTAAAGTATCTCTATGTTTGCCGCACAGTCTGGAAGCAACAAATCTACAGTAAGATTTTCAGAAACATTGGCATTGTAACAGGAATCAGTATCTGCCACATATCCAAGCCATTTCTGGGTTGATTCTGTGAATGTGCAGTCAGGTGTGAAACTTACCTCTGCATGGCCTGAATTGTTTGCAGCAGTGGAATTAACAGTTGAAAAATCAACTGTGTTTGTTGTTACATTAAAGTAAACTGTTGGCTTTGCAATACTGGTGAAATTGGTCTGGTTCGCTCCAATTCTGTCCAGACTGTAAACCTGAAGCACAAACAATGTTGAGTTTGATGTGTTTACAGTTGTTTTATTGCCGGCAACATATGTAAGGTTTATGTTTGCCTTTTCAATATAGAACTGGTCATCACTATCCACATAATATCCCGGGTTTGTAGTGAAATCTGTGGTTGTGACATATCCCTCTGTGTCATAAGCTATAAACCTGAATTTCATCCAGTTGTTTACATATCCCGAACAGGGGAATGTTACATCTGTCCAGTTAAGCTGCGTGTTAGAGCAGTCTGTACAACTTCTATTGGCAACATCCTCCCAGTTGCCTCCAAGCACCTGAACCTGAAGCGTAACATTAACAGTATCTCCCGGGTTGTCATCAACTATTAAAGAAAAATTATGCGGCAGTATCCATGAGCCGCTTCTTGGCGATACATTTGCAACAGAAAGAGCAGGCGGTGTTTTTATGTATATCCATCCCCCAACTGTGTTATTGAGTGAAAAATTATAGTTTGTCTCAGTCGCATTGTAGTAATAATCAAGTGTTGTGTTTGCTGTTATGTTATACCATCCGTCAGAAGCTGAAGTGGAATCCCATATACATTCATAATAACCTGGAACTATCATTGTAACATTTTCATCTCCACAAACACCTGTTATCGGACCCTCTGCATAAAATGTAACATTTACATCACTTAGTGTTACACCGCAGTCATCCCTTATTGCTGCGGAAAACAATATGTTATCTCCCCTTTCGTAATAATCGCTTTCTGCTGGGGTTTGCTCTGGCTTTGTTACGCTTATGTTGAAATCTCCACGCACACTTATATTATAAAGTGTGGTTTCATTGTCATAATAACACTGGTCATTTTCTATAAACGATTTCCATTTCCTTACTCCAACCTCATATCTTGGACCTGTGCATGTCGGATCAAACTCCCATATCACATAGCCTGTTCCGTTTGTTGTGTTGGCGCCAAGATTATCCCAGAACGCATTGTCTGTATCATATGTTGCAGAGAAGTTTATGTTTCTGTTTGCTATTACAGAGCCGTTTGCATCAAGCCATCTCATCATAAGCGTAAGTGTCTGGGTTTGGCTCCTGTTGGCAATCTCATTATTTCCCAACACAATCTCATATGTTGTGTTGTCTTTTTCTATGCCTACCGTATAGGCATCTGTTTCATTGGAGTTTGTTGCGTTGTCTGTTATATTGAACATATAATGTGCTGATGAATTTATACTGCTGCAGGACAGATTGATAGAAAAATTTATTGTTGTGGGGTTTGAACATGCAGTACATGTGCTTGTATTATACTCTGTCCATCCGGAGCCTGTGTCAAGAAGCAGTGTTATATTCAAATCATCCCCCTGGCCATCCCATACTGTTATGTTAAATGTCCAGTTCCCACCAAATCCCTGGGATGAAATGGAAGGTGCAATGATGCCATTGGCTGTTGGGTTTTGATATTCAGGGGGCCAGTTAACATCGTTGTGTACAACATAATTATCTGATACATTGTATATGAAACAGGAATCCCCATAATCAACATAACCAAGCCATGTTTCGTTTCTTGATATCGTAAATCTCGTATCAGGCGTATATGTCACATTTGCATAGCCATCATCATCTGCATATGTTTCATTAACATAAAGGAAATTTGAAGCTCCGTCATTGGTGACATTGAATTTTATCAGGGGCTTGCTGATTCCTGAGAAATTATATGAACCCTTTTCCTCGTTATAAATAAGCAGTGAGAATGTGGTCCCGCTTTGCGGGTTTGCAATGCTTTCATTTCCAGCGCCACCATACTGGATTGATACGCTTGTTTTGTTTACATAATGGTAGTTGTCTGTTTCTGAGGTTGTGTTGCTGTTGCTTGCATTGTCGGTTGCATTGAATTTGAAATACCAGAAATCTATGTCATTGCATGTATAGTTCTTTGTGAACCAAAGCACGGTGCCGGAACAGCTGCTGCAGTTCTTGCTTTCCACATATTGCCAGCTGCCTGTTGGGCCTTTTTTTACCCACAAAGACACATTAACCTCATCCCCGGGATCATCTGTAACATTAATTGTGTAATTGTATGTTCTGCTCCATCCGCCGGTGGATGGATTTACAGAGGCATTGTACAGCTGTGGCGGTGTGAATAAATGAAAGGTTGTTGTGTTTTCCTGGTCATTGTAATACTGCTCTGATGAGTAAATCTTTACTGTGTAATCCCCAATGGGCTTGTCTGTTGTTGTCCATGTGCATGTATATGTGCCATAATAATCGTTATATACCGCATATCCTGCTGATGGACATCTGAATGACTGCCCTGTGTTTTGGTTTGTGAGATTGAAATAAACATCTGCACCTGTTGGTGAGCCAACCTTTTCTCCGCAGTCATCTATAATTGAAACATTCAGAATTATATCAGGGCCTCTTGTATAATTTTCTGTTCCGTTTGGATGGTTTATTGTTATTATCTGGTCTCCTGTGAGTATGAAATTTACAGCCCTTGTGCCTGTTGTTGCATTGCTTTTGTAGCATGTATCATTGGTGTCAGCCATGTATGTATGGGGACCCAGGGGATAAACATAACTCAGGCAACCCCAGTCGCTTTGCGTCATTCTTCTGTGTATGTAGCCTGTGCTGTTTGTGGAATTGGCAACACCATCATCAAAGGTTACAATGTCTGTCAAAGATATTTTTATATAACCATCTGCAGGATAGGCAGCCCTCCCATAATCAGAGTCCCATATCCTTGCTATGAATGTTGTATTTGCCGTTCGGTTTACAATACTTCCTGATGCTGGATATATATCATCAATATCAACATCATCCTCCTCTATCTGAAAATACCTTATTTCTGATTCTGTATGCTGCCCTGCAGGGTCTGTTGTATTGAATTTGTAGTATGCATAACCAGGATAAGTTATATCAGAACATGAAAATCTTGTTTCATTTATATAATTTCTTACGCCGCTGCCGCAGAAAGGGCATATAGTGAAATTTACATATGTCCATTCAAGTCCTGATCTGTTGTACCACAAGCTTATGTTAAGGGTCTGGTTGTCAGGATCTGTTGCAAAAACAGAAAAATTGAATGCATGACCCCAGCCGTCAAGCGTGGGTGTTACATCAGTGTCATTCAGAACAGGGATTATGCTTTCTTCCTGCTGAAGACCATATGTGGGATATGGATAACAGTATTTCCTCATGCTTTTCATGGAAAGCAGGTTGTGCTCCTCTGCCCCCTGATAAGGTGCAACAACACCATCAGCATCATAATAGGCATATACAGCTGCATCACACAAAAGCCTGTCTCCCTCCTGTATATAACTGCTGTCATCATCGCCAAAATACAGATGACCTGGATAAGGCATTGTGGTTATGCCTGAAGTTTGCGGATTGGACCTTCCAACACTTTTTATATTTCCGTTTGCATCATAAACCGTACATGTTGTATTTGATGTCAATGTAACAACAGTTATGTACTCTCCTATCTGCGGTATGAAATATTCTCTTCCAAGTTCATATTCCGGCAGAAATGCGCTTACATCATAACCATCAGAATCTGCTGTCTGGGAACCTGATACAGGATAGTTTGCATGCACATGCACGCCTACAACCCTTCCATCAGAGTTTTGATTGTCAATATCAGAAGGCAGCAGACTGCTTGTAACCTCAAGCACATCACCTGCGTCAAGATACAATGCAATAGATCCGAACTGGTCACTGTAATAAACAGTGGCAACAGTGTTATCATATATGGCTCCCACATCAAGATTGTTTGAAGGAACTCCATAAAGGTCTGTATGGGTTTCATGAACAGGGAAATTGTCCCTGTTGAATGTGTTGTTTCCGCTGCCCCCGTTACCAAAGCCAATAATAGGAAGCGAGGAATTAAGCCACATGGTTTTCTGGTTGGCAGGGTCAGCAGTTGACCTGCCAACAGTGCCCTGGGGAACTGTTATAGTTTCATTTATTACAAACCCATTACCTGTATCATGCCATACTTCCACTGTTGCCTCTCCAAAAGGTGAATAAAAGAATATGTTGTTCCAGTCCCTGTAAAAAGCTGTTGCGAGGCCGTTCATGCTTGCCCAGCCCTTTGGAACCCACGAATCACCGGGTTCCTCGCCACTTGTTGTATCTTCGTTTATAGAATCTATATAAATGGGTTTGTCTGAATAAACCGGTGTTGAGTTTGTATAGTTGCCCTCCTGAACCCTTACAGACTGGGACATATTAAGAATCATATTCCAGTTGCCTATAGTGACATTGGTGTTGTTCCTGAATGCAACTACCTGTGCATCATTTCTTTCATTCCAGTAGCCTACAGGATAAAGAACATCTGTGGGTGTGGAATAATTGAACACATCATCCTCATCTCCTGTTGTTGTTACATTATAAACAGCACCATAGTACATGTAAATTGTGTTGTTTTTGTTCTCTTCCAAGAAAGGCACCTGAACCCAGATTATTGTGTATTCATCTTCCGAATTGCACCGCCTAGGCTCAACATAATAAGGCATTGGATCATCAGACTGGTTTGTAAACCTTATATCACCACAGTCAGTCTGCATCTTTCCCTGTGATATGTAATAGCTTGTATTTATTTCAAGCATTATCTGGAACTCTGTCTGGTTGCCTGAATTGCCCATTGTTATGTTAATAGGTGTTCTGTATCCCCATGTAAGGTTCCACCAGTACTTCTCCCCAACTTTAAATATCTGAGCGGCCGGCAGTGTGGAGTTTACTATACCATCATCTGCCTTGACAGACCAGTTATATACGCCTGCATCAATTATCTTCTCTATATACTTGTTTGTTGTTGAGTCATTCAGCACTCCATCTAAATAGAAATAATAAGTTAGTGTGTCTCCATCATTGTCAGAAGCGTTCCATGTAAAGTTTATGGTTTCACCCAGAGTGTAAAACCAGTAGGGAAGCGGATTTATTAATATAGGCGTGTTTGGTGGCGCATTTGTAAGTGTGAAGTTCCATATATCTGTCTGGTTTTCATTTCCATAGGAATCATTGAAATACCAGCGCCATGATATCTGGTCTCCTCTTGTGCTGTGTGTTATGGTTTTCTCAACAAGTGCCTGCGTTTGTGTTGTTTTCCATGGGACCTGCGTATCATTCACCCATGAACCGCTTTCATTCCAGGAAAATATCCAGTGGCCGCCAACATAATTATCCGAGAGTGTTACATTGAAATAAACAGTCTGCCCGTTATATGCGGATGATGAGGCATTGGTCTGGTTATTTGACCATGCTGGATATACAAGGTCTGGCGTGGCATTATAGTAAATATACCTTGTTTCAGACTGGTTATATGCTCCTCCCCTGTCTGTTGCAAATGCAGAATATGTATGGTAGCCCTCCTTGAGATATGTGAAATTTCTGTAAAGACTGTACAGGTTGGAATTATAGCTTGCATTTATTTCCGTGTTGTCAAGTGTTCTGTTCCAGAGCTTTACCTCATCTATGTACCCGTTAAAGAATGAGTTGGACTGCCCTCCCCTTGTTCCTATTGTGATGTTCAGGTCTTCATGCGGATTTCCTGAATATGGTGCTGTATCCATCAGGTTTCCGTCAACATACAGCTTTATATGGGAGCTGTTCCATGCTGCGGCTGCATGATGCCAGTTCCCGTCATTGAGCGTAATTGTGGAGTTGGCTGTAACCCCGTCCAGTTCGAAAACCAGATAATTGCTTGAATTAAGGAACAACCTGAACTCGCTTGTTGTGCTGTTGTCTCTTGCAAGTATTGTTGCTCCGTTTGATGGCGATGCTGAGGATGTCTTGAACCATGCTTCTATTGTGAGATTGGAATAGTCAAACACAGAAGAATCCACTATGTTTGCATAGTCATCAGTACCGTCAAAAGACAGCCCTGTACCAAACTTTCCAACATTTATCCATGCAGGATCTGAATCTTCTGATGAGGAGTTGGAACCCAGCGTTCCGTCATCTCCCCAAGTGGATAAATCTGAAATTGTTTGCCCTGAATTTTCATTAAATCTCCAGAATCCGAGCAGCGAGCGTTCCCAGTCTATATGGCTGCTTGTGTCATACTGGTCTGAAACAGAAATATTTACCTCGTAATAATTTACAAATATATAGGTATTGTTTTCCCTTGTGGGATAAACAAACTCAAGGCTGGGAGGGGTTGGGTCTATTGTTACATATCTGGTTTCAGTGGAATTGTAATCTCCCGAACTGTCTGAAACACCAGCATAATATTCATATTCGCCTGCTAAACCAGTAAAGTTATTGTAAAGGGGATTTGCAGAAGAGTTGTAGCTTGCAAGTATTTCCTGTTCTGAAAGCGCCCTGCTGAAAATCCTGACTTCGTCTATTGTTCCTGCTGCCGGACCATATCCTATGGTGAGATTCTCTGATGATAAACTTAATGCTTGCGAGTATGATGTTGAATTTACAAGTGTTCCATTAACATAAAGTGAGACAACAGAGCCGTTGTAGGTTAGTGCTACATGGGTCCATTCTGTTGTGCTTATTGCATATGTTATAATATCCTGACCATTCAGTTTTCCTGTAACAGAAGAGCTTGTTGCATAAAGCTCATAACCACTTCCTTTTTTTACAATTGATTTTACAGGGGCTGCTCCCTGATAATGTGATGGGCTGCTGGAGCCGCTGAGTGAGGAGTAATCCATTCTTATTCTTCCGTCGCTGCCGTCTCCGCCATTACCATAATCACTTGGTTCATTTGCTCCCTGGCCGCCAACTGCCTCCACGGTGCCTATGGATATTGTATCAGCCACAAGATATATGCTTCCGCCTGCGCCTCCGCTGCCTTCTGCTGCTCCACAGTCATTTGTATCCGGCTTGCTCTCGCCATTGCTGTAAATATTGGCATTGTTTATGTTTTTTGCTGTAATGAAAACTATTCCTCCGCCGTCTCCTCCATCTGCATCTGTTCCTGCTCCATCATCATCGCCTCCGCCGCCTCCGCCGCCTCCAAAAAACATGGTTGAAAGGTCGGGTGAGCCAACAGCATATCCGCCATAAGATGGATCATCATATTGTGATATTTTTGTATTTCCTGTTCCGCCCTGGCTGGCATGCCCCCCGCCTCCGCCGCCTCCGCCGCAGTGCGAGACGCCGTTACCACCGGCTCCTCCTGTATTGCTGTCTGTTGGGTAAACAGAACCTCCTGCTTTTGGAGCCCAGTTTCCCAAACCATATATACCTTCACCCTCTCTTCCGGGATCATTGTTGTTTACACCCATAGCGCCTCCCCGGAATCCTCTGTCGCTTACATTTATCACGCCTGTTCCAGAGAATGTAACTGTGTCATTTGCCCTGAAGGCAACTATGCCTCCTGTATATCCGTTCCATGCAGATGCTACTATGGAAGCACCATTCTGTATGGTCACTGTTGTATAGTGCGGTATTCTTACAATCTGTGCACTGCATGATGCGGTGCTGTCATATGTTGTATTTTTGTATGTGTTGGTAAGAGGGGACAAAAGGGTGATATTATTACCACTCACATAATCTATGCGTGCAAATTCATAGGTTCCTGCAGCAGCATCACAGCTGCCGTTTTGCATCTGGATTATCATTATCTCATCCCCTGCTGAAAAATCAGATATATCATTAACTGTAATGTTTATGCTCCCGGAACTTGCGTTTGCTATCAGATATGTATAGTTATTCACAACTGTATTTGCTGCGCTTACGGTTAATGAACCATCAGAGCCGTCACCAAAATCAATAGAAATGTCCTTTATCCATGCCTCTATTGTTATCTCATCTGATATGTTAAGGCTGGAATCATTGGGAATTGTTACAACATCCCCTGAATCAAAGTCAAGGGCATATCCAAACTTTCCGGAAACCCAGCCTGCACCTGTTATTGTTCCATTGTTGCTCCATGTGGAGGAGTCATTCGCATAAGTTCCCGTGTTTTCATCAAAGTCCCAGTATCCCCTCAGTGTGTAATTCCAGTCAATAAATGCCGAGGTCACGGGTGTTGTATTTAATGAAACATTGATGAATACCCAGTCATTTGCTGTGTATGTATCATTGTCAGGTGTCGGACTGACAAAATTTATCCATACAGCAGGGTCTACTGCAAGCATCCATGACCTTGCTTCCTGGAAACTTTTTTCTCCATATACAATTTCAGAAGGTCCAATCATGTAAAGATAAGGCCATTTCCAGGGTGTGCTGAATTTGTATGACACAGTGCTGCCTGTTCTTACTCCATGCCATTTCAGTATTTTTTCTTTGCCTTTTTCTGTAAGCTCAGCACCTCCTGCATCTGTTACTGTGAATTCCCTTGGAAGGTATTCAACAATATCAAATGTCTGCACTCCATTGTATGATGTTACTTTTATGGAGGATGTGAAATCCCCTTTTCTGGGATCTATTGTCACAGGTGTATCTCTTATGATATCAAATTCATAATAATGCTTTGCCAAGAAATATGATTCAATCTCAGATTCTGTGTCCTTGGCTTTTGCCTTGGCATAGAGCATATAGGTGCCTTCTTTTAACACATAATAGTTTGCAACATATACGCCCTTTTCCTGTTCCCTTATGGTTCCTGTTTTTGTTGATAAAAGACTGGAAATGCCTGAAGGTTCTTTTACTGCCAAATCCACATCAGCCCCTGAAACAAGATGGCCATACCTGTCCAGTACAACCATTATTATTTCTGCTGTTTCCCCGGGTCTGTACATGCTCTTTCTCGTATTTATGGAAACAAGTCCCCACTGGAACCAGTACTCCTCTTCATAGCTTCCATACTCCACAATCAGTCTGTAAAGCCCGGGTTTTATTTTCCTGGATTTTTCCAGCTTTATTTTATATTTGCCGTTTTTTTCCTCGATCAGGGGTTCAATTATCGCTCCATCAGGTCCTTTGGCAATGGCTTTTATCTCTTTCACAGGCACTATCTCAACTCTGTAGTTTTTTTCCGAGAGGTTTGTCTTCCATTCTATTGTATCATAAAAATCATCATTGTCTGTGTCAAGCAGTTCAGCTGATTTTGTTATATCCTGTTCTGTTTTGTCCAGGGATACAAGACGGAATGTATATCCTGCTCCTTTCAGTTCAATCTCAAACTCAGGCTCTTCGTTTATATCAAAGGCCTTTTTGCTGGATTTTATATATACCCTGCTTCCAAGGGTTTCGGGTATTTCTGTTCTTACTGTTACATTCGTGTAGTGCAGCCTGCTCTTCAGGCTTATTTTCTTTTTCCAGCCGCCGTATGTTTCCAGTGTTTCCTCCTTTTCCGGTGGAGGCGTTTCATATTCTATTTCATATGTTCTGTTTTCGCCCGGGGCAAGTTCTATTTTAATTGATTTGTTCACTGGTTTTTCCTTCTTCAGGAACCCCTCTGCAGAATTTAACTTTTTGTTTTGGCTGAAGCCCATCAGCCCAAATCCCCTGTTTTCCTTGGGTGGTTGTGTATTATCCAAAATTGCCGGCTCCGGAATATCCAGCTTCAGTGTTCTTTTGATTTCTTTGTCTTTCCTGTTTTTTGCCTTTATTATTTTTTTCCATTTAACAGGCCTGCCTATTTCAGCAGGCTCTTGTATAACTTCTTCTTCTATTTCAATATTTTCCTTTATTTCTTTGTGTGTTTTGTTTAGTTCTGTGTTCTCGCAGTCAACATATATGTCAATTATTTTGTCTTCCTTTTCTGTCCAGTTGCCGCTGGTTTTGTTGTAAAGCGCTGCACGTATAGTAATCTCATGGTTTCCGCATGATGCCTCATCTGCCAGCCATGTTGTATTCAGCAAACTGCTGGTTTTTTCGTTTTGTATTTCCCTGAAAACAATGTCTGTCCCCTTGTATATGCCCGGGGCTGTGCCGGGGAGTATTATCATCTCAATATCAATTCTTATGGGTTCTCCAAGCTTTACTGTTTTGGGGTATGAAAATTTCCTGATTAATATGCCTTCATATTCTGTGACATTTATATCAATGGTATTTGATTCAGCGGTTTCATTTCCGTCAGATGCATAAAAAATTAGTTTTCTTGTTCCCGTGAAATTTATATCTGGCCTTAGTTTGGCCAATGCTGTTGTCTGGTTTATCTTTATACTTATGTTCAGCGGGCTGGTTGAATTAAATGAAAGGTTATCACCATCAGGGTCATAAAAATATTCGGAGAGGTTCAGGATGTAATAAGAGTCCTTGAACATTGTTATGTTTGGAATGGGCTTTGCAAGAACAGGTGGCCTGTTCAGACTGACATTTATTTCCAGTTCATTGGAATCTGTTGAGTTTTTCCTGTCAGATGCAGTAAAAGTCAGGTATCTTGCTCCAAGGAAGCCTGGATCAGGTGTTAGCAGGGCTGTGCTCCCGGTTATTCTAACTGTTATGTTTTCCGGGTTTGTGGAGCTGAATATCAGCCTGTCACCATCAGGGTCATAAAAATATTCGGAGAGGTTCAGGGCATAGCTTGTGTTTATCTTCATGCTTATATTGGGTATTGGCTTTACAAGTTCCGGTGCCCTGTTAAAGGATTCTATAACAAATATTGTTTCATTTTCAGATGGGTTCATATAACTGTAACCGGGAAAAACCAGCCTTAGTGTATGATTGCCTTCTTCTGCGCATGGCACACATACATTTAAATCAGCATATATGCTGCCTGAGGCATTTGTTTTGTTGACCTGCTTAAGTATGCCATCCACATAGAATTCAATGCTCCGGTTTTCAAGCGGGGTTGAGTTGTCAAGCATAAGCATAGCATTTACATACAATGTTTCATTTGTGCGAATCCTGGTTTTGTTCAGGAAGAGGTTTAAAATCGTGTTAACAAAAACTGATATTGTTTTGTTTTTGCTTGCATTAAACTGGTCTGAAACTGCAAATGCTGATACAATTTTGTTTCCTGGTGTTGAATTAAGGGTTGAAACAAGAATTTCATTGCTGCAATTCCGGGCTGAATTGCAAACTATTGTTTTGTTTCCTTCCAAAACCCCAAAACCTTCTGGTATGTTCAAACCAAGGGTTATATTTGTGCTGTTCAGCCCTGTTACCTGTGTTTTGATTGTTATGTTCTCTCCTCTTGTTATATTTTCCTTAACAAACAGCTCAAGCTCAGGCAGTGTTTCATTCTCCTCTGTTTTGTTTTCCAGTACCATTATTGTTTTTGCTGCAGAAGCTGTTATGTTGCCTGAGGCTGCAAATGCTGTTATGTTCTTTTCTCCGGGGGTTGCGTTTGCTGTTGAGAGAAGAAGCTGGGTTGTGCAGTTTTCAATCAATTCACAAAAAACTGTTTTGTTGCCTTCAATAATTTCAAAATCATGCGGCAAAAACAGCTCAAGCGAAATGTTTGTCAGATTATATCCTGCTGCAGACGCCTTTATTGTGAGGTTTTCCCCTATTATAACCTCTTCCGGCGCTATAAGATTAATACCAAGGCGTGCGATACCAGCTCCTGTTTCATTCTCCTCTGTAGCATTCCCTGTAATGTTTTCCGTTGCTTCTGCTGTTATTTCAATGTCTGCCCTGGATGGCTGCAGGTAGTCTTCAGCGTTCCCGGGGAATTCTGCTGTAATAACATATGAGCCGTTTTCCAGCTGTAGTGCAAACAGGGAAACACCATAAAAATCTGTCGAGTTTTGGCCTATTAAAGAGCTGTTTAAATAGAAGCTTATGGTCTGGTTTGGCAGGAGAGAACCATCATCCAAAAACAGTATGGATTTTATTGTCTGGTTTTCATATCTGATTTCCAGTGTTGTGTTGGCCCAGATTTCTATATCTGCCTGAGCCTCTGAGATTTTTGTCTGGTTTTCTCCTGCAACCAGGCCTGTCAAGGAGGGCTTTGTTGAATTTATGGTTTCATTTATTGTATGGGCAAGTACCAAACCGGATGTTAATGCAAAGAATATGATTGCAACAAGCATTTCTGCCTGCGCAGCGCTTGACTTCATTCGCCTTATTACATATGTGCCCGGAATGGTTATGAATCCGAAAATCATGTAAGCCAGCGGTGACAGGGCAAACATTATGAAGCTTAGAAGCATGTAGCCTGTAAGCATTACTACAACAAACGGGTAATGCTCTGCCTGTGACTTTCTTTTCTTATTCATATTCCACCATGACCCTTACCGTGTTGATACCAAGGCCGGTGGAATAATCAGAAGCAACCAGAATAGTTGATTCGCATGATTCTCCTGGCTGCAGATTTCCGCAGCTGATTAAATTGCTGCCTTCTATTATTGAGAAACCCAAGGGAAGATACCATGTAAGTACAGTATTCCTTGCCTCACCTGTGCCTGTATTCTCTGCTGTTGCTGTGAGCCGTATATTTTCCCCCCTGACTGCCTTTTCAGGCACATTAAGCGTTATGCTTATTGCTGGTTCTCCCTGCTTCTCTGTTTGGTTAATGGTTTCATTTATTTCAGGCAGGGTTATGTTTGCTTCTGTTTTGTTTGTTTCATTTATGGTTTCGTTTATTTCAGGCAATCCGATTCCCGGGGGTCCCGGCTCCTGGCCTGTTTTGTTTTCTGTTTCATTGCCTGTTTCCGGTTCAGTTGCATTCTGCTCCGGCACCACCGGTGCACAGTCAATATCACATGTTTCATTTTCCTCACACAGACCATTGCCGCAGCAGGGTGTTATTGGTATGCATATGCAGTTTTCGGTATCAGGCTCTTCGCATATGCCGCAGGTTAAATTGCACACAGCTTCCTCGCATTCCTCTGTTTCTTTTGGTTTGCCTGCCAGTGTTCCGCAGGAGTTCATATCTGTGCATATTCTGCTTCTAAACCCGTTCCTGCATTCAGACCATTCTGTACAGTTCCAGGATTCCTGGCATGTTTTGTTTTCTTCTGGCAATGATTCATGCCCTTTGCAGTCAGGGGTGCACGCAGAGCATACACCTGTTTCAGGATTGCATACACCAGTGCATTCGGAGACAAATCCATCTGGGCATGTGGTTGTATATGTTTCGCAAACCACTCCATCACATGGGTTTTGCTCTTCAGGCTGTTCCTGGTCTGGTGCCTCTGAACTGTCATCATTCTCCACTGGTTCCTGTTTCTCCTGCTGGTCTTCTTCTTTTTTCTGTTTTGATGTATCCTGAGGTTCTGAAGGTTCTGATGATGGCTCCTCTGTATTATCCTCTATAATATCCGGCAGCTGCATCATGTCCGGAGCCTGTGTATCTGTATCCTGAGTCTGCCCGTCTGTCAAATCAGTTGCCATATTTCCTGTGTAGTTCCCTGTGTAGCTTACTGCAAGGACCGTTGGTATCAATAGAAGCAGAACTAAAACAAACACTGTTATCCTTGCCTGGCTTTTCTGTTCTCTAGAAGTTGGTATTCTTCCACCAGCTTGGTTCATTTACTTGCCCCATATAGCTATATAGCTATACAAGGGTTTTCTGTCGATGGATATAATTTTCATGGGTTTTTCCGGAAATGAAAATGAAAATGATTGGTTTAAACCAGTTGAAAACCATTTATATTCTTTTTTATACCATTAAAAACGATTAAAATCTGTTTTTTATGTCGAAACGATTAATTTTAATAAAATTGGACGAAAAATTCTATTGAAAGTTGGGGGAAAAATTTATATTATGTCGAACGACATTATTAACTATGATTGGGTCAAGAGATGACAAGGACAAGAGGGAGCAGGATGTTCAGATGCTCTTTGATATAAAGCATATGATTGAAAAGAGCTTTACTGTGGTGAGACCCGGTGAGGAAAGCCATATCACAAGAATATATTCGGAGCTTGATAACCTCAACAAAAAATTTGAAGACCTGAAAAGCATTGTTCTTGTCGGAATGAAAGGCAGGAGAGGGGAAAGTCCCAGGAAGAGCAGGATAAAGAAGCAGATAATTCTCCTTCTGGAAAAACACAAAAGAATGGATTCCCAGCAGCTTGGCAGGATTCTGAAGCTTTCCAGGGTAAGGGCGAATGAATATCTCAAAGAGCTGGAAAATGAAAAGATAGCAAGAGGCATTGTTATAAAGAGAAGGAAATTCTATATGCTTGCAGACGACCTTATGAAAAGGACGCAGGCAAACACTGCTGATGCGGAGGGGGCTTGAATATATTAATCAGAAAAACATTATATAAATACATGAGGGTTATATCTGTTGTTTCTGGCAAGGGCGGAACCGGTAAAACAACAATAACCACAAATCTTGCTGCCTTTCTTTCAGGCAGCCTTGGACTTGATGTGCTTGCTGTTGACTGCAACATAACAACGCCGCATCTGGGTATGTTTCTGGGAATGGAAGAGTTTCCTGTCAGCATAAATCATGTGATAAGGGGCTGGGTTGATTTGGAGGATGCTGTGTACAGGCATCCCACAGGCCTGAGGGTTCTGCCTGCATCACATTCCCTGAAAGATTCCAAAAATATCAATCCTTCGGAGATAAAAAATGTTGTTGGGGAGGCATGTAAAAGATTTAAACCAGAAATAGTAATTTTAGACTGTGCACCAGGATTTGGCAGGGAAGCCATTGCAGGAATGAAAACAGGAAAAGAAATCCTTATGGTGGCAACCCCGCACATAACATCAATAACAGATACAGTAAAATCAAAATATATTGCAGACAAACTGGGAGTAAAACCGCTTGGCATGGTTTTGAATAAAACAGGATATGTAAGGAACGAGCTTAAAAGCAAAGAGATTGAAGAGATTGTCGGGGTTCCTGTTATGGCATCAATACCTATGGACAAAAACATGGAAAAATGCTCAAATGAAAACAAAATAGCTGTGATACACAAGCCGAGGTCAAAGGCAAGCAGAAACATGAAAAGGCTGGCTGGTAAAATACTGGATATGGGGATATGATATGATAGAGCTTGTAATCCTGATTGCTGTGCTTGTAGGTGTGATATGCTTTCTGGTATACCAGCTGTACAAGGTTTCAAATGCACCAAGAATAGAAATAATAAAGCATATGGGGGGGAAATCAATGGAATCCAGGCTTCTGGAACTCAAAAAGGCTGTCATGGACTTGAGGTTCCAGCTAAGGAAAAGGGAAGAGATTCTAAAGTCATTAAAGGAGATTGAATAATGGACGAGAAGGGAACAATAGAGAAGCTTGAAGCTGAGAAAAGGGAGATGGAAAAGAGATGTGAGAACCTTGCGAAAATAATAGAGATAACTTCAAAGGCAGGAACTGCTCATAAACCAGACAGCGTAAATATTGGCAAAAATTCTGAGATGGTTGAAAAAGAACTTGAAGCCCTCAAAAGGGGAATAAAGTCAATAAAGAAGAACCTCAAAACAATATCAGCTCCTGCCAATACACAGAAATATGACGGGGTACTTGCATCAATTGAGGAAAAATTAAAGAAACTGGACAAAATATCAGAGCTGGAAGAGAGATTAAAAAAAATAGAAGAACCAGACAGCATGAAAAAAGAGCAGGAAGATAATATATTCGGCGGCTTTGGTATGAGAAAGACAAAAAAGCACCAAAAAAGCATTGAACAGACGCAGAAAGTGTTTGCTGAATTCAAGGATAGTGTAGAGGAGAGATTAACATCACTTGAAACAAGAATTGAAGAGTTAAACATGAAGCTTACACCAGGAACTATAAAGAACCTGAAGGAATTTGTTTCTGCAAGAGATAAAATACTTGATAATCTTATACCCCAGAAGGTTAAAGAGGAGGTTGAAAACATACTGGCAGCGTTCTCTTTTGAAATGGAAAACCTGACCAAGACAATAAAATATCTAACAAAGGATATTGAGAAATCAAACTATGATATAAAGCATTTTCTGAGATGGAGCAAAAAGATAAATTCAAAAATAAAAAACATTGAGAATGTTCTGGAAGAACTGCAGAGGGGTGTTATATCCGAAAAGCATAATTCTATAAGTGCTGAACACTAATATTATGTATGATAGCATATGAATTGCTTGGCTCATCGTTTCTGAGCATAATAACATATCTTGGCATATTTGTAATAACCTTTATTGTGTTTCTCCGAAGAAGGAGTTATGATTTCAGAGCCAGCATGTATCTGCTTCTTATTGGAATTTCCTTCTTTTTACTTGGCATAATAACATTAATGTATGTTCTGGGTAATGTTTTTGACAGCATGATTATTTCAGCGGTGCATACCCTTGCATGGTCTGTACTCTTCACCCTGCTGATAGGAAGAATCTCTGGTATGAAAAAGCTGAAATACATAATCTTCCTGGCACTTATATCAGTAATTATTATTTTTTCTCTTTCCTCGGAGGAATGGATTTTTCTTGTGAATTTCCTCTCATACTACATTGCAATGATTTCATTTTTTGTTTTGTTTATGTTTTCCACGCAGCCTATCAAGAATGCCGGCTTTTACGGAGAGATTTCCATTATAACATCAATGCTGCTTACTGTGATAAAGATTCCTTTTTATAACAATCTCTGGGCTGTTCCATCTGCCTTGCTGATAATAAGCTTTATGCATTTCTCCAGGTTTGGCCTTGTTTTTGACCATTTTGCCAGGCCGCGCAAACTTGAGATGATAGAAAGGGACGGCGAAGGTAAGGTGAAGGATGTATGGAAAAGCTTGAGTTGTCTTTTCACTTATATTCTGCTTTTGAATATAGCTATTTTCCTTACAACCATAGCATTGCATGAGATGGGGCATCTTGTTTCCGGAAACCTTCTGGGATGTTATGGGGGAGAAATCGTGCTGATGAATCTTTTTCAGCCTGAAAACCCAGGCCCTTATACGCTGCTTAGCTGTCCGGCGCATATACAGGAGAACATGTCTTTTTTTCTGGGTTTGAGCGGTTTTTTGTTTGTGATACCATTCGGTCTTGTTTTTCTGTTATTGAGAAGGTTCCCTGAAAAAAACATGGGACTCGTTGTTTTCGGCATTGGAATGATGCTTGCAGGTCTGGATCTCATTCTTGTGGCTGCAAATTATATCATAACATATGTTTCACTTATTGTTGGTATAATTCTTATATGCATAGGGGAAATCTTCCTTATTAATGACTATGTTTCATACAAAAGGCAGAAAGAAAGAGTTGAATCTGTTGCCAACACTATATAACTGTCGAAATTTTTGTGATTGTTGTGTTATCTATTTAAATCACTTATTCAATTAATTAGCATGAAAAATATACTGGGAATTTTTTCTTCAAAGGGTGGGGTTGGAAAAACAACAATTGCGCTAAACACTGCTCTGGCTATGCATCAGTTTGGAGAGGATGTTATTTTGCTGGACTGTGACTTTAAGAACAGCAACCTGGCGCTTCATATAGGGGTTTATGATTTTCCCCTGACGATTCAGGATGTTATAGAAACCAACACAAATCTGTTGGAAGCAGTTCATGTTCATTCATCAGGTCTCAGAATAGTTCCTGCCTCTATATCCATAAGGGAGTTCAAAACAGATTTCGACAGATTAAAGGAGATATTCAAGGGAATGAAGCATCATGTGATAATTGATACTCCCCCGGGCATAGGAGAGGATGTAACCGCACTTACAAAGCTTTGCGATGAGGTTGTGGTTGTAACAAACCCCAGCATACCTGCATTTACAGACAGCCTGAAAAGCATACAGCTTGCAAAGGATTTCGGGAAAAAAATAAGGGGAATGATAATCAACAGGGTTGAAAAAAGGCATGCCATCAGAATGGAGGATATTGAAAAAATCTCGGGAATACCTGTTCTTGGCAGGGTTCCAGAGGATAAGTATGTAAGGGAGAGCTTATACTACCAGATGCCTGTTCTTATACATAAGCCGCATTCCAAATCCTCTGTTGAGATAAAAAGGATAGCAGCAAACATGCTTGGAAGGGAATATTCACCGCCCAAATTCCTTTTTTTGAGAAGATTGTTTTCATAGGTGCGAAAATGGTTGTCTGCATAGCAACGGGGAACAGGGGAAAGTTTCTGGAAATAGCAGATATTCTGAAATCTTATGGAATGGATGCTGTGCAAAAGCCCATGAAACTGGATGAAGAGGGGGAAACCCTTGAGGAAAGGGCTGAAAGCAAGGCAAGAAAGGCATGGAATGCCCTGAAGAAACCTGTTGCTGCAGAGGATACAGGCATTTTCTTTAAGGCATTCGGAAATTTTCCGGGTGTTGATACAAAAAAATGCTTTCTGGAGCATGGACTTGAAGGCATAACCAGAATGCTGGATGGAAAGAGCAGGGATGCATATTTCAAAACTGTTATATGTTATTATGATTCTGAAGGCCCCAGGTTTTTTTCAGGTATAATGAAGGGGAAGATAGCAAAAGAGATAAGAATGTCCAGGGTAAAGAGCCTGCCGTATGAGAGGATTTTTATTCCTGAAGGATACAGCAAAACCATTTCCGAGCTTGGGCAGAAGAAAAAGAACAGGATATCGCACAGGGCAGAGGCAGCAGAAAAACTGGCTGTGTTTCTGAAAGGGAAAATATTAAAATAAGGTAGGACATGCCTCTGGTGGAGACATGCTGAATGAACTGGTTGCCCATCATGCCTTCGAGACCGCCTGCTGCTGGCAGTAGGTTTTCTCCACCCTGTGAACCCTGCAAGCAAAACCATTACAACTTAAGGCTGCTTCATTCAGGCTCTGGCTGCCTGGTTTATTCTGCCTGAGCAGCCGGATTTTCCTGACCTGACCTGGTTCATCATAATGAGTTTCCTGCAGGACAGGGCTTCTCAGTTGACAGGATGGACCAGAACATCCTGCATGAATCGCCCAGTGGCTTCGGCCCGCCATAAAGACGGTTTGCGGTATAGGGCACGCCTAGCACCCCGCCTAGTCCTACCAGTTTAAATTATATAAAATGTATTTAAATGTTATCTGGTGTTTAACATGCAAAATGTTGCTGAGGTGAAATGCGGTTCTATCCTAAACCCCTCAAAAATCCCTGGCATGGATTACTGCATAAACCCGTATACAGGATGCAGCCATGGCTGCAGGTATTGCTATGCGGATTTCATGGCAAAATATGCATACAGGCAGCCAGAGGACTGGGGAAAATTCCTGCATGTGAAGATAAACGCTGCTGAAGTATTGCTCAGGCAGATAACAAAAATGAAAAGGGGGACTGTGTATATGAGCAGCGTAACAGATCCTTATCTGCCGGAGGAGAGGGAGTACAAACTTACAAGAGATATTTTGAGGATTCTGCTGAGATATAATTTTCCTGTTGTAATACAGACCAAATCCTCCATGGTATTGAGGGATTTGGATTTGCTGAAAAAATTCAGCTCAGCTGAAGTGGGATTCACTATCACCCTGGATGATGAACTGGCAAAAAAATTTGAGCCAGGAGCCAGTCCAAGCACAGAAAGGATAAATGCACTGAAAAAAATCAGGGAAACCGGCATAAAAACATATGTATTTATCGGGCCTGTTCTCCCGTATCTGTCAGAGCCCCTGGATATAATAAGGCAAACCCAGAGGTTTGCTGATTATTACCTGATTGACAGGCTCAACCTGAAGGGAAATACCTGGAGCAAGATTCGGAAATTTCTGGCTGGTTTTGACAGGAACCTGATTCCGAAATACAGGGAAATTTTATATAGAAAAAGCAGTTACTACAGGGACTTAAAGCAGGAGATTTTAACATACTGCAAAAAACAGAAAATAGAATGCAGGTTTTGTTACTGATCAAATCAGCTTCCTTGCAAGTTTTATCAGCTTTGGCCTTTTCATAAGGATTTTTGCAAACCTTGTGAATCCAGAGCTTCTTGATATATCAACCAGGTCCTGGCCCTGGAGATAATTAATAAGCCAGTTCAGGTCATCATCGCTCATGCTTTCCATCACTTCCCTGAGCTTCAGAATTTTTTTCAGACGGTTGCCTCTTTGCTTCATCCATATTTCATCATATCTTTTCAGGAACTTCTTTGAAAAGTCATTGGCCTTTACAGCCTCAGCAGCAACCTCTGCTGCTATCCTTCCTGCCATATATGCCTCTGGTATGCCACCCCCATGTATTGGATTTACCTGGTGTGCAGCATCACCAACAATCATTAAATTGTCATCAACATTGTCCTTGAGAAAGCCCCCTACCGGAACACCTCCTGAATTGACTTCAAGTATTGAGCCATCCCTGAGTTCCGGCCTTGATCTGACAAACTCTTTAAGGTATTCTATTGCTGGTTTTTTTGCCCATGGCCTTCTCACACCAATCCCAACATTTACCATCCCTTCCCCCTTTGGAAATATCCAGCAGTATCCTCCGGGTGCAATCCCATTGCCGAAAAAGAACTCTATCATATTCTCGTTTGGTTTTACATTTGCCATCTCAAACTGCGCTCCCGCACAGATATCAATAAGCCTGGCTGTTGTATTTACTCCAAGCTCTCTGGCAACCTTTGATTCAACCCCGTCAGCAGCAATAACTATCCTGGCCTTTACATCATGTGTTATTCCTTCGGATTCCAGTGTTGCCTTTATTCCCCCTTCCACGCGCCTGAAGTTTTTTGCCTCTGTTTTTGCCATAATCCTTGCGCCTGTCCTTGCTGCAAGCGCTGCAAGATGCTTGTCAAAAAGTTTTCTCTCCACAATCCAGCCTTCAGGTCCATCATAATCAATCCTCACATGCCTGCCGTCTGGGGAATACACAACTGCTCCATGAACTTCCTGTATCAGCCATGGACCCTTTGGCTCTATTCCGATTCTCTCAATCATACCATGCCTTGAAACTGCCTCCCCGCATCTTTTTGGTGCTCCAATTTCTGCTCTTTTTTCAACGCCAAGCACACTGAGTCCAAGCTCTGCTGCTTTCTTGGCTGCACCAGAGCCGCCCGGCCCCATCCCAACAACCAGAACATCAACCTCTTTTGGAATATCCATAATCATCTCTCCTTTGGCTTTATTGCCCCAACAGGGCAGAAGTTAATACATATGCCGCAGTCATTGCAGTTTTCATTGCATACAATACCATGCTCTGTTAGTGTCAGGGCTGATTTGGGGCATACGCCCACGCAGCCTGCACATCTCAGGCATTTGCTTTTGTCTGTCCTGATCATATAACCACAGTATATCAGTATTTTGCAAGGTTATTTAAATAAACTTTGAATATAGACTGCTCTGAAAAATAAAAAAATCAAGAAATAGATTGAAATGAATATTTAATCCTCTATTATGGGCTCCTGGCCAGATTGTAAACTTCCTTAAGGGCAACCACTAAAGCTGCTGGCGCAACAAAAGCCGCAATATTCATGACCATGGCTGAGAGAAAAACCCCTATGTATGGTATTGCACTAAGGTTTGCTGTTCCCACTGCCATAAGTGCTATTGCTGCTATAAGGAATCCTGTAACATCCTTGTCTCCAATGTTAAGGAATCCCACTATAAGTCCCAGTATCACCAGAACCAATGTTACATATCCTGCTGTTACCACATCCAGCGCGCCTGCTGCAAGTCCTGCTATTATTGCTATTACTACGCCCAGGATGAAAGCCCATCCTCCAATTCTTTGACTTACCATTGGGATATCACCTTGCTTTTATATATGTCCCTAGCTTGCATATAAATAGATATTCGACAATCAACGGGTTTGGTTCATAAAACCTCTATTGCAGCGCCAATTACTATAAGTATTGCTCCAAGAATGAAAATTTTCATACTGTCAAACGCAACGCCTTTCAGTATCTTAATATCTGCCTTTCTTATTATTGCTGCTGAGAGCAGTCCTCCCGCAAGGCCTGCAGCAACATATCCGCCAATCTCCGGTATGCCATGAGGCAGGAATGAAAAGCTTACCACAGGGATATGCCATATGCTTTTTGACAGCTGGCCAATATAGACTCCCAGTATAGAGGCATTCCATACTATTATGAATACAGCGCCTGCCCCGAAAATGAAAGAAAAGATCAGTGCAAAGAACATTACCTGCATATTATTGGTGAGAATTCTCGTAAAGTTTGAAAACTGGGCTGCTGCTCCTGTGAGGCCATGTATGCGGTTTATTTCAGCTGTCTGTATCTGGAAGAAATCCTGGGGAAGTATCATAGTCCAGACAGCAAAGGAAAGAGTAAGTCCCAGGAAATAAAAAAGTAATATCAGTATGTCTTTTTCATGCCTTTCCCAAAACCCCTTTGCATAATGCGCCCTGAGCGCGTTTTCCTCTATCAGCTCCTCCTTTTTTATGAGCAGGGTAACGAAGTATACTGAAGGTAGCAATGTAAAAGTCAGGGCAAAAAGACCTGATATCTGGACAGCTGTGTTTGAAATGTAAACTGTGGATGATATCTGGGATGTTATAATTATTGCAACGCTTGATATTATTATTGCCCAGATAAATGTCATATAGGGCTTCTCATTTATTGTTTTAAAATCAATCAGGGATTCAAGCATAATATATAGTATGTTTTGTCAGAATTTATAGTTTTTAAGCGCTGTTTGTATAATGTTTTTGCAGCAAATTCTATTTGGCATGCATACTACATTTCGCAATTATTTAAGCGTTCCGCTGCATATAATTAAGCAATAAATTTTTTCGCATACAATTATTAATAGGGGAGCGGGCATAGTGATTTTATGGTGCGTCTTGAAAAAATAGTGATGCAGGGATTCAAAAGCTTTAAGAGAAAGGTCTCCATACCGCTTCCAACAGGTTTTTCTGTTATCACAGGTCCAAACGGCAGCGGAAAATCCAATATACTGGACGGCATATGTTTTGTTCTCGGGACATCAAGCTCAAGGGCGCTCAGGGCAAGAAAGGCAAAGGATCTTATCTTTCATGGCAGCAAGGAGAGGGCGGGCTCTGATTATGCAATCGTATCCCTTTATTTTGATAATTCAGACGGCACACTGCCGCTGAAGGAAAAAACAGCAACCATAAGCAGAAGGATAAACAAAAAGGGTGTCAGCACCTACAGGCTCAACGGCAAGATTGTAACAAGGCAGCAAATCCTTGACCTGTTTTCGGTTGCGCATATACAGCCTGACGGCCATAACATAATACAGCAGGGTGATGTAAACCAGATAGTTGAGATGGATGCTGTTGAAAGGAGAGGTATAATAGACGAGATATCAGGCATAAAGGAGTATGATGACAAAAAACAAAAGGCTGAGAAGGAACTGGAAAAGATAGCGGAGAAGGTAAAGGGAGCGGAGATACTTCTGCAGGAAAAGAGCAGTACAATGGAAAAAATGAAAAGGGAATATGAGTCGGCCATGGCATACAAGAACCTTACATCAGAGCTTCAGAAAATAAGGGCTGCAATTATATGGAAATCATATTCAGGAAGCGAGGAAAGGCTGAAAAAAATATCATCAATGCTTGAGGAAAAAACAAAGGAATCCGAAAGCCTGGAAAAAAAGATTGAGGAATATGACAAAAGGCTTCAGGATGAGGAGAGCAGGCTTGAGGAGCTCACAAAGGATATTGTAGAGGCATCAAACCAGATTGAGGTAAGCAAAAGAATAGCAAAGATTCGGGCGGAACTGGAAAGCAAGCAGGAAATGCTGGAATCCAAGAAAAGAGAAATAGAAAGGATAACCGATATGATAGAAAGGATAAAGTCAATTGATGCAAGGCAGAATCCTGCTGTAAGGGCCATTAAGGGCATGAAGGGTGTTTTGGGGACTGTTTCCGAGCTTGTAGATATTCCGGGAGAGTACAGAATTGCGGCAGAGGTTGCTGCAGGTTCGCATTTTAATGATGTGATTACAGATTCCATGACAACCGCTGTAAGATGCGTAAACCATCTTAAAAAGAACAGGATTGGCAGGGCAAGGTTTCTTCCTTTAAACAGGATAAGGCCTTCAAGGAAGGGGGCTGCTCCTCCTGGAACAATGGGCTGGATGTCTGATTTGGTCAGGTATGAAGCAAGATATTCGGCTGCCATGGAGTATGTATTCGGCACAACAGCATGCGTGAAGGATATAGAAACAGCAAAGAGAATATCTGCAAAATACAGGGTCAGACTGGTAACCCTTGACGGTGACCTGGTAGAGGCATCCGGAGCTGTGACAGGTGGGTTTTTCAGGAAAAGGAGAGATACGCCGCAGGTGAATGATTATATTAACCAGAAAAGAAAACTGGAGGAAGACATTGAAAGAATAGAAGAGCAGATAAGAATTCTGAACAGGGAACTTGAAGGACTGGCCGAGAAGGAGAAAAAAACAAAAAGCATAACATTTGAGAAGGAAAGGATAAGGATTGACGAAAAGCTCAAGAAAATAAGGGATGAAAGAAAAGAGGCATATGAAAAGAGGATTATGCTGCAGCAGGAGATAGGCAGGCTGAATATACAAAAAGCAAGGATAGAGGCAAGCTTTGAAAACTTTAAGGTGCAGTGGGAGGAATTCGAAAAAAAGAAGGAAGAGGCTAAGCAGAAGGAAGGTATTGAAACCTATACGGAAATGGCGGTTTCAACACTCAAATCAAAAGAGAAGGAAGTTATGGAAAAAATAAACGCTCTTGGGCTGATAAACATGAAAGTGCTTGAAGAGTTTGACACGATAAAAAATGAATTTGAGGAATTCAAGGAGAAGGTGGATAAAATTGTTGAAGAGAAAAAGAGCATAGAGGAAACAATTGAGAAGATTGAATCAAAGAGAAGGGACGCATTTATGAAAACGCTTGAAGGAATTTCAAAAAACTTCAAGGAGGTTTATAAGCAGCTTACAGGAGGTGATGCTGAGCTTTCCCTTGAGGATCCCAATAACATAGAATCAGGGCTTCTTATAAGTGCCAGCCCACCAGGAAAAAAACTTCTGCATATTGACAGCATGTCCGGAGGTGAAAAAACCCTTACTGCCTTTGCTTTTTTGTTTGCCATACAGAGGCACAGGCCTGCTCCGTTTTATGTGCTTGATGAGGCAGATGCAACACTTGACAGAATGAATACAAAAAGAATTGCAGACCTGCTTAAAAAACAGGCAAAGGAGGCACAGTTCATAATAATATCCCATAATGATAACCTTGTAAGGGAGGCGGACCAGATATACGGAATAACCATGGAGGCCGGGGAATCAAAGGTTATTGGCGTGAAGCTTCCGCAGAACAATTAAATTAATATTTTCTGCAAAATTCAAAGCTTTAAATTTCTTTATTACCATTAAGTTTTATGGTTGGGGATAGCTGGCCTGTTGTTGAGGGAAGGTATAACCTTGGCAATCCTGATTCTCCAATAGCTGTCTGCACAATGGCAACCATG
>JAFCEK010000049.1 GCA_017609225.1 Candidatus Aenigmatarchaeota archaeon
TTGGCTTTTTCTTTCTTTGGCTTTTTTTCTGCTTCTTTCCCAGCTTCCTCTTTTGGCTTTTCCTTTGCTCCGAGAAGCTCCTCCAGGGGCTTTTCACCCTGCTTTACAACCTTTACATTTACCTGGGTTATGTCCTGGGATATTGTGTTGCCTCTTACCGATTTCCTTTTTCTCATCCCCCTGCTTTTTGGATGGAATCCCGGCGGAAATGCAAGAATTATCTTTTTTCTTGCACTGCCTTCCACATCCTTTCTCATGGGGAATCCGTCCTTGTCAGAGCCGCCTGTTATCTCCATCTCAAATCCGTTAAGATCCATAACATTGCCTGAGAATTTATCTCCAATCTTTTTTCCTATAAGCCCTGACTGCTTCTGCTCAATTTCCTTCTGGTATGCCTTCCTGCTCTTCGGGTCTGAAATCACAATCTTAAAGTTTGCCATATAAACCACCTCCGCATATTCAGCCAAATGACTGCTTTGCTATCAAACCGGAACTTAACAGCTTTAGCAGTCACTTTTCTTACCTTCTCACTATACTGGTGGAGAAGGTCTTTATACACAATCGGTTTACAGAACCAGAGCTAAGCCCCCAGTTCTGCGCAGCGATTCTGCCGGGTTATAGCTTAATTGGAACAAAGGGTTTATAAATGTGATTTCCATCAATATATTCACTGTGGTTAACCAATATTGGAAACACATTTCAACTTAAACAAAAACAAACGGAATCGCAAAATTCAGGATCAGAACAACCAGTGCAAAATAGCCGAATATGTTTGCCGCTGTTTTTGCATGTGATGGCACAGCTTTCTGGAACAGAATCTCCCACATTCTGCCCCCGTCAAGCGGCTTTACAGGCAGAAGATTTACAAGCCCGACAAAGAAGTTTATCAGGAACAGGAAGCCAAGCAGGCCTATGGTAAAGTTTATTGCGCCCGCGTACGGCTTTAAGCCTGCCTTTAAATCCCTTGCATCAAATATCTGGCTTATGCCAATAAAACCACCTGATTCATTGTCAGGCCTTTCCGCTGTCCGTAAACTAAAAGTTTTGTTTTCCCTTATTTCACCCTTTTCATAAACAACAGTGTAAACAGTTATTGTTTTGTTTGCGCCTATGCTGTCCAGCGCAACCCGCAAATCACCAGAATCCAAAACAGTGTAATTGTTTATTCCAACAATTACTCCTGTCAGATTGACCTGCTCAGCAGGATAATCCTTTATCAGGGCATTGTAGCCCACACCCACAGGCATATAGATACCTGAAAACCCGTATGATAAGACAAGCACTGAAACCCCTGCAAGCATAAAGTTCGCAAAGCTGCCTGCAGCAAAAACCCTGAGCTGCTGCATTGGCTTCTTCTTTTCAAGCTGCTTTTCATCCAGGTCAACAAATGCCAGGGGAATCACAAGCAGCGCACCCCATCCAAGGCTTTTTATCCTGCCTTTCTCGCTTGCTGCGATAATGCCATGAAGCCCCTCATGAACAACAACAAGCAGTGCTATTGAGATTATCCAGTACCAGAAAGGCACAGCAAAATAGCCGGGCCCAACACTGGCTTCCTGGGATATTGTAGGAACAAGAAACCCTGCACCTATTTTTATGGCACCTGAAACAAGCAGAAAAAGCTGGAAAACCAGCATTGCAACAACAGCAAGCGATGCCACAAAACCAACAGCAACACCAACTGTTCCAAGCGCCTTCCAAAACCTTGGAAACCTTTCACCTGTTTTTATAAGAAATTTTTTGCCGAATTTTGTCCTCCTGAGAAAAACCACAAACTCTCTTTTCATGTTTTTTCTGTCCCTGTAAAACAGGGCAGCAAGAATATCAATAAACAGCAGCGAGCTCATGCCATAAAAATCCAGGGAACCAGTGAAAAAACCCCAGACTATCAAAACAGCAGCAGCCGGAAATACAAGTCCTGCAAAAATGCTTTTATATACCATAAGAATAATTCTGCTGGTTGGCTTAAATAGATTAATAATCTGGATAATGGAACAGATAAACTTAACAAAATCCAAACACTTATAAATCTCTTATTTAATTATATAACTATACTATTAATTAATTAAATAAAGACCGCTCTGATGTATGCTGTTAATAGCAGAGCTAAAAACAGGAGGTGTTTGATATGGCAGTTGATACAGAAACTCCGAAAGAGACAGAAGAAAAGCAGGAGGAAGCGAAAACAGAGGAAGCCAAGCCGGAAGAGCAGAAAGAAGAGAAAACAAAAGCAGAGATAGACGAGGGAGATATAACAGAAGAGGAAGAAGAGAAAATGAAGCTTCCCTTTCCCACAGCAGCTGTTGTCAGGATAATGAAGGCAAACATGGACAGCGAGAAGATGATAAAAAAGGATGTTAAGATAGCAATGAACAAATGGCTTGGAGAGATATGCGCCCAGGTTGCAAGAGAAATGAACAAATTCCCTTATGTGATGATGCACCTGAATGAGTTCAATGAAGGCAAAAGGGTTTTTGATGACCTGGCAAACTTCCACAAGGAGAAGGAAAGAATACTTGCACATTTTGAAGCCATAAAAAAGGACATAGAAAGGCTTGAAAGGGATTTGGGCAAGGTAGAGGAAGAGGTAATCACAGCAGAAAACGCAAAGGAGTGATTATATCTCTTCTTCCAAAACACTGGTTTTACACTGGCAAAGCACAGAAGCTGCTGCTGATACAAAATTCAGTATTTGCCTAGAATCCGTATCCAATCCGTCATTGCCTATCTTTGCATAATACACGCCATCCTTTATTTCTCCTTCTAATTTATGCCCAACCCCTGCCAGGGCTGTATTTATAGCTTTTTCATCTTCTGGCATAAACTGCGTGCCATCCCTTTTCATTATTGCAACATATACCATATTATCAGTTTGTTATGGTAAATAAAAATTTTAATGCGGGGGCTGGGATTTGAACCCAGGAAGGCATTGCTCATCTCTTTGCATGCTTCTTTCATGTTTTGCAAAGAAGCTCTAAGCCACTAGCTCCTTAGGCTAGCCCCTCTAGTCCAGGGCCAACAAGAGAGCAGCCAGTGCTGCATATGGCTGTGTTTGACCGTTCCCAAGCCTTCTTTTATGTTTTTCGGTATTAAACATGGTTCCCAAAGAAAGGCTCTTGGGTACCCCCGCATGCCAACATTCTTTATTGGGTTTTTTGCATTAATAACTTAAATTTGTTTCAGCAGTATGAGAAAACCTTCAATCCCGCATAAACAGATGAAAAGACAATACCCAATTTTCCCAGTGCATTCCAGAAGCTGCCTGTTGAAACTATATATCTTCTTATCATGTTTTTTGCAAGCCATGCCTTGGGCATTGAATATCTTGTGTTTATATAGCTGATGACATCAGCATATGAATTTATAAACCTCTGCCTTATCCAGTCATTCATCAAAGCAAGCGGAACATATTCATACTCTGTTTTTATTTCTCCCTTCTTAATTTCCTTCAAAAAGGAGTCAAGTCCGGCATCCCTTGCTATATTCCTTGCATATCCTATCATTTCCAGGGAATGTGCATCAGAGCCAGCAACCATTGGCATGCCTGAACCTTCAGCCTTTTTCCTGGTGAACCAGTTTGAAACCCTGTCAAGGCTCAGTGCATTGAAAACCTCAACAGCATCTGCCTTAAGGAAAAGGTCTTTGATGCCAAAGCCCCTCATATCATAGGGATGCACAGCAACAGCAATCCCTCCCTGCTCATGCACAAGGTCAATGGTTTCAGGAACAGAAAGCCCGTTCTTTATATGCTCAGAAATCCCGAGCGCTGTTACATGTCCCTGCCTTGTTTCAATCTCCTCTCCCGGAATAAAAACAATATCCTGGTTTTTTGCCTCTTTCTTTGCCCTTTCCCAGGATTTTGTGTTTCCATGGTCTGTTACAGCTATGCCTGAGAGGCCTATTGATTTTGCCTTTCTTATCACATCCTCAGGGGAAGGAAGCCCCTCCCAGGGTATCTTGGTTCCCCTGGAATAATATGTATGGCAGTGTATTTCAAATGCATGCATTCATAACACCTTATATTTGGCTGGTAGTACCAAAATTATTGGTCAAACAAATTTAAATCTTTGGATAAAATAAGCTCACAGGGGATTTATGGTTTATATATAACATCATAAAAATATTACTTATATCAGTGGTTTTATGAAGGCACCTGAACATATTGGAATAATACCTGATGGAAACAGAAGATGCGCCAGGCGTCTGCTCAGGCAGCCATGGAAAGGTCATGAATGGGGCGTTTCCAAGGTAAAGAAGATTTTTGACTGGGCAAAGAATTTGGGCGTGAAATCCATAACCTTTTATGCGCTTTCTCTGGAAAACATGGAAAAAAGGCCAAAAAGGGAGATAAACTACCTTTTCAGACTTGCAAGGAAAGAGGTAAGGGATATTATAATAAACAGGAGTAATTTTGTGCATAAAAACAGGATAAAGATTATATTTTTTGGAAACCTGGAAAGGATTCCTGAAGACCTGCAAAGCGACATGAAGAAGGCAATGGAAATAACAAGAAATTACAAAAATTATACAATCAATTTCGCGATAGCATATGGAGGAAGGCAGGAGATAGTGGATGCATGCAGAAAAATAGCACTGGATATTAACTCAGGAAGATTAAAACCAGAGGATGTGAATGAGGCTGTTATAAGGCACAACCTCCAGACAAATGGTTCAGGAGACCCTGACCTGATAATAAGAACAGGCGGGGAGGAGAGGTTAAGCAATTTCCTGCTTTTTCAGTCAGCATACTCTGAGCTTGTTTTTCTAAAAACCCTTTGGCCTGAACTCAAAAAAGAGGAATTCATAAATGCAATAAAGGCATATTCCGAAAGGGAGAGAAGGTTCGGGAGATAACAGCTAAACCTTTTCAGTTACCTCCACGATTCTTTAACAGCCGGAAAAGCTTTACCAAAAACAGGGACTCCAAAGGAGCCCTAAAGCTTTTCAGGTAATTTAAACCATTGGGTAATTGGACGGAAAACCTTTACCAAAAACAGGGACTCCAAAGGAGCCCTAAAGCTTTTCAGGTAATTTAAACCATTATTTACTGCAGGAAAACCTTTATAAACCAAATATGCATAAATTATGCATAAAATACGCTACTAGTCGTATTATTGCGATTATTGCCGTTTTGCGGCATTAGCGTTACCTAAATAAGTGGAGGTGTGAAAGGCTTTCTCCACTACAATGGCTATATGATTGTATAGCTACTTTAGTGGAGTCTGACTTTCCGGCCCTCTCCACTTGCATAGCAATGTAAGTGGATGGCTAAATAAGTGGAGGTTTTATATATGGCTGAAAAACCGCACATTAACATCATAACAGCAGGTCATGTAGACCACGGGAAGTCAACCTTAATCGGGAGACTACTGTACGATTCAGGTGCTTTGTCAGACCAGGAGCTCAGAAAGCTGAAAGATAAGGCAAAAGAGCTGAAGAAGGAAAGCTTTGAGTTTGCCTTTGTCATGGACCAGCTGAAAGAGGAAAGAGAAAGAGGCCTGACAATTGACCTGATGTACAAGCCCATTGTAACAGACAAGTTTTACTTTACAGTGATTGACTGTCCTGGCCACAGGGATTTCATCAAGAACATGATAACAGGAGCAAGCCAGGCAGATGCAGCAATCCTTGTTGTTTCTGCAAAAGACGGTCCTCAGGAGCAGACAAAAGAGCACATGTATCTGGCAAAGGTTCTTGGAATCCAGCAGATAATAGTGGCAATAAACAAGATGGATGCAGTAAACTATGACGAAAAGAAGTTCAATGAAGTCAAGGAACAGGTCAGCAAGCTGCTCGAAACCCTTGGATACAAGGTTGATGAGATACCTTTTGTCCCTGTGTCCGCATTTGTTGGGGACAATGTGGTAAAGAAATCAACAAACCTTGGCTGGTACAAGGGACCAACGCTTACAGAGGCAATGGACAACAGCATAAAGGCAGTGGAAAAGCCTGTTGACAAGCCGCTCAGGCTGCCTGTCCAGGATGTTTACACCATTACCGGCGTGGGAACAGTCCCTGTCGGAAGGGTGGAAACAGGCGTTCTGAAGCCGAATGACAAGGTTGTTTTTTTGCCTTCAGGCGCAACAGGAGAGGTTAAGTCAATAGAGATGCATCACAAGCAGCTTGACAAGGCAGAGCCAGGAGACAATGTGGGATTCAATGTCAGGGGCGTTGACAAAACCCAGATAAAGAGAGGGGATGTTGTTGGAACTCCGGACAGCCCACCAACAGTGGCAAAATCATTCACAGGACAGATAATCGTGCTGCAGCACCCAACTGTTATAACCAAGGGATACACACCTGTATTCCATATAAACACTGCGCATGTTGCAGCCAAGATCACAGAGATTGTAAAGAAAATAGACCCAAAGACAGGATCAACCATTGAAGAGAACCCTGATAT
>JAFCEK010000050.1 GCA_017609225.1 Candidatus Aenigmatarchaeota archaeon
TATGTTTTCCCCTGAATCATTCTGGAGAACATTACCGTAAGGGTCGGTTAATACAGCATATACCCTGTAATAGCCTGTCCCGTTGTCTGTTGTGTTCCAGGGGTTTGCATTCCAAACTGAAGCTATATCAAGGTAACCACCGGATGCTATATTCCTCTCTGTCTCTGTCAGGGTATCGTTCACCTGCGTTGCCAGGACCTCAAGCGTGTCATTCTTCCAGACCTGCATTAAAAGATAGCCGGAGATGTTCACAGAGCCTGTGTTGTTCAGAACAGACCCAAGTTGGTTGTTTTTCTCTTCACCCAGCGTTAAAACTGGTTCATTCAGATTGTAATAACGAATCTTAAAGTTGTCCCAATAGGCGTTTTGGTAAGCTGCTATTCCGAAATAGCCGGTTGTATATGTGCCATCATTCCCGGAAGCAGAATCAAACAGCGTCATATCTTCATTGTAAACTTTGAGAACCATATCCCCGTTTGTTTTCCAGTAGGCTCTTACGTAATACCATGTATCTGCTGTTAAATCACCTGTCTTTGAACCTGATTGCCAGTTCGGTGAATTGTAATTAATTCGGATGCCGACGTCTTTGATGTTGAGTCTTTGGTCCAGCACACCAACCTGGTAGCCATACTTTTCATGAGAAGTCTGCTGGCCAATCGATAATGTTGCCAAGGAAGTTGTACCACTGGTTCTTGGGTTAACCCAGCTCTCTATCACTATACCTCTTGGGAGATTTTCCGGCTTAACAGCCCGGCAATATGTTCCCGCACACGACCCTTCTATACCATAACTGCCCTCTTTTTTTGAGTCTGTTGTTATTGTTGGGTTCAGTGTGCCGTACGTAAATTCATGGCTCTGGTCTTCAAAATCCTCCCAGTAAAAGTAAACCTTGCTTCTGTTAGCTGGCGGGCTCCCTGCGGACGGGTTGTTGTAATATATGTAATAGGAGTTGTCACATCCACCGGCTGATATGTTCTCCTGCAACTTAAACCATATCTCTGTTGAAGAAGTATTGCACGCGGTTTCATTAACCCTATTCAATTCAATATTTTCGCTTCCGTTCCACCAGACTATTCTTAAATCAGAACAGTTTGGAAGCAGTTTTCCATTTATAACAAGCTCTGACGTGTTTATTGTGAGATTGACAGAGTATTCTTTTTTCAGGACAGACGTGTCATTATTGCTTATGTTCAGCTGTTTTCTATATTCCCAGCTCTGATTCCACCATGGTACAACCAAAACCCCCGTCAGATTAACTATTTTGTTTGCTCCGTAGCTGTCTTGGGTTGTTGTCAGATTTATCGTCGCATTTGCTCTCACATAGAATTCCTTTGGATTGGAAGAGGTGTCATTGGGATTTGCAGACGTATCCTCCACATATATCCAGAAAGAATAGTTCCCCCATTGCCAAGTATCAGTGAAATTACCCTCAAATATATCACCAGAAACCCATTCCAAATCCAGAACAGTATAAGTGCCGTTTGGGTATGTTATGTTTGCCTTAACCGTATCAACATCAACGCCGATATTGTCTGTAACATTCGTCTTTATGGTGACATTCTGACCGTAACCTGTCAGATTCGGAGTTGCATTGAACCAGTTTATTGAAGGCGGCACAAAATCCTCCTCTGTCTTGACATCCAGTGTTTTTATAACTGTAGAATTCATATTCCCACTTGTATCGTTGGCGTAAAATCTGTAGCCTATTACCTTTCCGGCGGAATAACTCGGAATTTGTAGGGTTTTATTTGACCAGTTTCCAGAACCAGAGAAGCTCTCCAGTGTTTTGTTTTCCCATTCATTGGTTTCTGTTGCATTCCAGGAGAATATCCAGGCAGATAATTGATAGTTATCCTGCCAGTAGCATGAAAAATTCACATACTCATCAATTTCCGGATTATCGTTGCTCACATTTAGATTGCTCCATGCAGGCGATTGATATTCTTTAACTTGAAATGTAGTTGAATTTGAGCCTTTGTTGTTTTGTGTGTCATTTGCAGATATGTCAATAGTCCAATTTCCTATTGAATCTGATTCGTCCGGAACCGTGTAGTTATATTCATAAATGTAACCGTTTGTTATTGAGGATATATTTGTCATTTCTGCATTTGTTACGTTTTTTTCGTCAAGAGGATTCGTTATATTTATCAGAACTTTATCGAGGTCAGAAGCGCCGTTAGGGTCTGTGACATTGACCCTTATGGTGACATTTTTCCCTGGTTCAAATATTGCCTGCTGAACCAGAGAAGAATTATAGGTTTTTGGTTCATAAACCTGCGGCGGTTGCTTTCCAGATTCTTCGGCGCCATAGGCAAGCAAAGAATTGTTTCCGCTGTAATAGCTTGCTTTTATCCAAGCAGTACTTCTTGTTACATTTGAAACACGAACTTCGTCCAGTTCGCCCGACCAAGCCCTGCCGTAGTCTGCATTCAGGATGCCTATATGCAGATTAGACGCCTTATTACCAATAGACGTAGTAGTAGTCGACACCGTTCGAACGAGTGTGTCATTGTAATAAAACCTTTCCCGCTGGGCTGCTGGGGCTGTTCCGTCCCAAGTTACTGCAACATAAACCCACTTGCCCGTCGGCAACGCCGTACCCGAGTTGTGTCGTTCGGTGCCAACATCGAGATTTATAAACCTATCGCTATACAAAAAAAGGGAATAAGCACGGGTTGCACTGTCTGATGAGGATACCCTTTTGCTGACAATTCCCCTTGGAAAAACGTCATTGGCTGTGTCTTTAACCCACACCTCTATGGTCAAATGTTGGTCCATATCCAAGGTGTCATCATCATCCGCTTGGAGCCAGTCATTTGTTCCATCGAATGTATATGCGCCGTCTATCTGGGATTCCTGCGTGAATGCTGCATTTCCATGCTTGTCCGCATCGTTGTTGTATTGAGTTGAGTCATTGATATACTCTCCGGTCCCGCTCTTTTCCTCCAGATGCTGGACTAGCACGAAGTTGTTATCCCAGACCTCTGTTGCATTTTGGCCATCCGCTGCGTTGTTGTTTCCGTAGTACATCCAGAAAACGGTATCAGACGTGGCTGATACATTTGGAATTTTCACCCATATCTCGGCCTTTTCTGTTGTTGTGTTCCATCTTTCTATTTCGTACTTAAGTTCTCCGTCATGGGTGTTATTCACAAACCTTATGTCCTCACCGTTGCTCTTGGCCCTGCTAAAATTGAAATTGCCGCTGTCAAGCTTAACCAAAACAGGGAAGTCTGTCAATTCTTCATCCACTCTGCTGCTGTTTACAGTGAAGTTCATTCTGTAATCCCAGGAAGTGTTCCACCAGTCGCCTGCCTCATTGCTGGCATATTCAACATCCTGGCCAAACCTGAACTCCAGAACATGCTTTCCTGTTGTCAGGACTCTGCTTACCTCAGACCCTGTGTCGTTGCATTCATAATCCTCAACAAAAATCTCATCATCAACAAGCTTTGTTGTTATAATATTGCTCCCGCATTTCAATTCAAGAAATTCCAAATCCTTCCCGAATTTCGTGCCTTCAACGGCCTTTATTGTCAGATTTGCCTTTCCTGTTGTGTTGAACCTTACAGTCCAGTTGCCTCCCACTGCTGGATAACTCTGCACATTGAGGATTAATATGTCAATTTCATATGTTTGGTTGCTCAGGTGCGGGACAATCCACTGGATTTTGTCAATAATGCCGTTGCTGTTTTCATCGAGATATGTTATGCTTTCCACTGGAAGCCTTTGGCCATTTTGGATATGGTAAAGCCTTATATTCTCTTCCTTTGCTCTTAATGATTCTGATATGTTTGTGTATGCAAGCACATTCTCATAATGTTCTTCAGAGTATATGGTCACGTATTTCCTGTATGGAGAGACTTCATCCTCAAATGCATGCGGTGGATCTGTCTGGTATTTAATCTCCAGGCTGTCAGCGTATTCCTTTATCTCAATCTCTGTTTCATTGTCTTTGCCGAGCCTTTTTACATAGTTCATTATTATTTTTTCTTTCTTTCCCATGGTTCCATTAATCTTTATTTCTTTGGCAGTGCTGGGGAGGCTTACAACAAAATTTGTTGCCTTAACGTCCGCAATCTTTTTAATTTTCCTGACAGGCTTTTCTATTTCTATCTGTTCCAGAAGCTCTGAATCATTATACCATGATTCAAAATGATTATTTTCTGTTTTCTCCTTGCTCTGGTTTTCAGTTTTATTTTCTTTCTCATAATCAGACGGCAATTCTTCCAAAAAAACAGGAGTTTCATTATAGCTTGGCAGGGTTTTCAGGGTATCATTTCCACAATACGTTATATTTATTATAACATTTCCTGTCTGGGAATTGAATGTGTTGTAGGTGAAAGAGCCAAAGCCACTCAGGTTTGTGATGCTCTGACTTATCATATCACTGTTGGCATAGAAAAAAAGCGTCTGATTTGGTATTGGGGTTAGATTTTCATATGTAAGCAACGGATTCAGGTTTAGGATTTCACCGATTGATATGTTTTGGTTAGTAATGGATAATATTATTTGCGTGAACAATTCAACAGTGTTATTTGGTGTTTCATTTGCTAGGGTTTCATTTCTAACATTAAAATTATCAGAAGTGGTATTCTCTTCTGTGATATTGCTCTTCAAAAGCCTTATTATAACCCCGTTCACGTTTATTATTCCATTTGGGCTCTCATTGTATCCAGTGAAATTGCTCGCAAGAATCAGGGGTGGGAATAAAAGGACTAAAAATATAGTTATAAATATAAATACCCTCGACTGCGATTTCTGCATGTTATACCCTGCCCCAAACTAATTAAGCTTTGCCCCATCAAATAATAAACATGGGGAACAGAAATTGTAATATTATTAATGTTATAATTAATAAAGGTTACAAGGCAGACAGAAAACTTATTTCAATACTGATTCTTGCTCTGGCGGTTTTTGCAGTGTTAAATTTCAATGTAATATCCCAGATTAGCGGCCTTTTCACAGTGATGAACCTGAATCTGGACATAGCCGCTGTGCCAAACGCCTATATAATCCTTGATTATCCGTATGTTGTAACAGCATATGATTCAATGAATATCACAGCAGTGTTCAAAAACATAGGAAGCACAAACGCGTTTATAAAAATGGAGCTTTACATTCTTGATGTAAACTTTTCGGTGCAGGAAGTCTTTTATGATGGTTATGCCTCGCTCCTGCCTTCTGAAGACAGGTTTTTTGGTGTTACATATATCCCCAACCAGACTGGTTTTTACGTAATACATGTAAACACAACATACAGCCAAGGGAATGTTGCAGATGCCTGGGGCGTTTTTTATGTAAATCCATATTACACGCCGCCTTCTGCCGCACCTGAAGAGGAGGGTGCCCCATACACACCTTCACCCGAAGAGGGGGAAATAGGCACTCCGGATATTTCACTGGAGTATGATAATGCTGTAGAAGTCAGAAAGGGGCAGTATTATGTTTCATACATCAAGGTTAAAAATACAGGTGTTGGGAATGCCAGCCTTTATGATGTCATGCTTTATGCAAAATCCATGGGCATACCCTTTACAATAACACCCCAGCAAATAGCGAAAATATCATCTTCCGAATATGGAATCTTCCTTATAAGCCTGAATGTTCCTGTAAATATTGAAACAGGGGAATATCTTCTTAATTTTAATGTGACCTCGCGTGAAATTTCCAAAACAGGACAGATCAGAATAACTGTAAAAGAACTTGATATAATGTCTGAGGTTTACAGCACCATAACAAACTATCTTTTCATAATCCAGAGATTTAAGATTGACGTACAGAGAGCCTTAGAGGCAGGCAAGGATGTCACATCTGTTTATGATTATCTGAACAAGGCAGAATCCGAGCTGAATGATGCAAAAACCTTTTATGAGAAGGGCGACTATTACATGGCAAAGGAAAGGCTGGATATTGTCAAGAAATATCTGGAAATGATAGTTGTAGAGCTTGCAAGGATAACATTACCAGGAATTATGATAATGCTGCCTGCATACATCACAATACTCCTTGTAGTTGTGATAATCCTGTGTGTGGTGCCGGTAATATTTATAATATTCACAAGAAAAAGAGCAGCAAAAAAATCAGCCAAGGAAGCTGAAGAGACTGCCTAGAAAGTCCAGAAGCATGTTTATATATTTTGAGAGCCCTTCCTGCCTTTCAAGCAGGAATTCCTCGTTTTTATAATAGCTTGCATTAT
>JAFCEK010000051.1 GCA_017609225.1 Candidatus Aenigmatarchaeota archaeon
TATCCGCATAATTTCAAGGATGGTGAATGCAGCCAGGAACTTGACGGAAAAAAAGGAGACTGTTATTTTATCTGGATACTGGATGATAATGAATGCAGAAAAATATGCAGCAGCGAAGGTTATGATTTTGGATATTGTGATTTCAGGGAGAACAAAGAGCCGTTTGGTTCCGGAAAGCCTCCTGCAGATGTGCTGCAGGATTTATGCACAAACAATGAAGGGAAAACCCTGAAAAGGGGATTTATTATTAAAAAAGAGGTATACTGCGGCTGTTACAACATGAAAGAAGAATGCGACCCGGATGATCCGTCTGAAAACGAATGCTGCTCAAAAGACGGGAGGTATGTTTATACAAAAAACAAAAATGAAATTAAACCTTGCATGAAAGGAGGGGAAATAATAAATAATGGGGGAATTTGCATACTGCCTGAAGGCGAAAAAAAGCCAAAATGCATTAAAAGCTCGTTTGAGCCATGCTTTGTAAAATATGAGCATAGATACATAAATCTTAAAAGGCAATATAATGATGAGGAAGCAGTTAAGGAATGCAGAGAAACAGGGGAGCATGAATTCGAGGTATGCTCAAAAAATTTCTTTGATGAGGAAGATTGCACATGCGTAAATACAGGCAACACAAATACAGAAAGTGGTTCTGTCTATGTTCATCCTTCCACAAACATTAATGCAGGTGAATTGGAAGGGGGGCTGTTGCAAAAATGCACCTATATCAGCGGAAGTGACAGGTGCGGGAGGTATGGCGATTTTTATTTGAAAAAACCTGATGGAACTTATGTTATGGGAGTGTGTGCTCTTGAATGTGATGATATCACAGAGGCTGATGCCGAAAAAGAGGGTATTAGTTTATCTGATTTGAAGGATATAGATACTAAGGCGCTAAAAAAATATTTCTGCCTTCCAAAACCTTCGCGATTTTCAAAAAGTGGCAGATGCTGCTACAAAAAAAAGGAGAAAAAAAGTAAATTCAGTGCCACCAAATTTACATCATCGATTTTTCCTGATTTATTTAAACTATTGTTTGGAGGAAAACACAACTCAATATACATGGCAAGGCAGGCAGATTGCTATTCAGCCAATGGGATAGTTTACCAGTTTGCTCCGGAGATGGAGTTTAAAAAGGACATAAAAAGAAGAATGGTTTTTGAAAAGAACTGCGAGGGTGATGTTAATGAAACCAATGTTGTTTTCTATGTGTTTGAGGATTCTTCCCTGACTGATGGCTCATTAAGCAGGTGCAACCATGAGATAGTTGGTGAATATTATATTACAATCAGCCCGGATGGAGGCACATACTATGCAGGAAATTATTATGAAGATGATGATGTGCATGATATAGAGATTGAGATTCCGGAAGGCGCTGTTGATAAGGAAACAGAAATAATAATAAGGAAAATCAATTTAAGCAATTGCGATAGAGATAAAAGATTCAGATTGCTGGATTTAATGAATGCATTTGCAGTATGGGGTTCGGGAACTGAAAACATGAATTTTGTTTTTTTGGGCCTGAAATTTTTTGAAACAGAGTGATGATTATTCAGATCCATTCTCGCCAATTTTCTCAAGAATCATTAAAGGAGTTACAGTTCTCCAAAGAACATCTCTTGCGGTTATTTTTTTTTGACTCATAGACTTCGGGTCCCCCTGAATCTCAGGCATAACTGCCACTACATGTTCTGAAGCAGTATAGTCTTTAATAAGTTCTCCAGTGTCTCTGTAACATCCTGAGGGTGCTGCCAAAGCTGCCAGTAAAGCGGCAGTAGATGCTGCCCGCTTTATATAATAACCAAATCCCCTTTCTTCCGGTGGCGTTCTTCCTTCATTCATGCCTGTCTGGTATTTCATATCAATCACTTTTAACCCACAAATCCCATTTTCTGTATATTTATTGTTTTACCCCTTTATAAAGCTTTCGGTATATGTCACTTAAAGGTAGTGACATATTATTCAATATTTCCTGAACCAATTCATTGTACATTTATACTATTATTTATACTTCTCCTTTTTCTGTCCTGTTATGTAATCGGATTTTTCAGGGCTTATATATGTTCCCGAGAATGTTCCGTAATCTGTTATATCAACTTCCTCTGTTTCTTCCTTTTTCTTTTCCTCCGGGACTTCTGATTGCCATACAACCTCTACATTCTTTTCTGTTGCAGATTCTTCAACCTCCAAATTTGAGGGATAGCTGAGGCTTGTAGAAAACTTCCAGAGAAGCTTTCCATCTGTTGTAACAGCATAGAGATTGCAGTCCCAGCAGCCGAAATATATAATGTTGTTATGGATAGCAGGACTTGAACCCACAATGCCGTTTGTTTCAAACTTCCACAGCAGTTTGCCACTCAAACTCAAGGCATAGAAATTATTGTCCAGAGAACCAAAATATACTGTGTCATTATGTATAAGCGGAATTGTATCTATCATGTTTTTTGTTGGAAACTTCCATAACAGCATACCTGTTTTTGTGTCAAGCGCGTAAAGATTCCCGTCCCTTGTTCCAAAATAAAAAACATTTTTATAAGCTGTGCCATGACGGCAGGGTTGCGGTTCTGGTGTCTTAAAGCTCCACAGCATCTTCCCTTCCAGATTCAATGCATAAAGATTCTTGTCAAAGGATGCTATGAAGATCATATTCTCATGGATAACAGGCGTGGCGCCTATACAACCCCCTGTTGAAAATCTCCATTTCTCCTTTCCGTTCAGGGTTAAGGCATACAGGTTTTTGTCATCAGAACCAACATAAATAACATCATTGTAAACAACTGGAGAGGATGTTATGCGGTCATTTGTTGTAAATTTCCATAATAGTGCGCCTTTTTCTGAAGACAGGGCATACAAATTTCCGTTTTTTGCGCCAAAATATACAACATTTTTGTGTATAAAAGGTGTTGATACAGAAATGGGTGAGTTTGCATTGAATTTCCATACAAGGCTTCCTGTTTCAGCATCCACCGCATAAAGATTGCCGTCATAAGAACCAAAGTAAACAATATTATTGTGCAACACAGCATCTGTGATGATTATATCATTCACGCTGAACCTCCATTTTTCCTCACCGGTTTCAGCATCCACAGCATAGAAGTTTTTATCACATGCGCCAAAATACACAGTATTGTTATGTACAGCAGGGGCTCCGTAAATGCTTCCGCCTGTCTTGATTGTCCATAGCTGCGGCCTTTTTGTTGTTTCTGTCATAAGCTGGAGAATTATATCCATTTGAAGTTCCCCAAACTGCTCCTTGTCTATATCTACACTAACACTTCCGCCGAATTCCCTTTTTTGTGTGTATCTCATGTATTCTGCCATAATCATCTCCCGAAAAACCTTCCCAGGTCTGACTGGGCATCATCCTTTTTTGCCTCTTCAAGCCTCTTTATCACAGCCTCCATCCTTTCAGAAGAGAAATCATGCTCCTCAACCATCATTTCCATGAGCCTGTCCGGGTCAAGCCTCTCCCTTGGTATCTCCATCTCCTGCACAGGCGGGTTTTTGAAGAAATCAAATATCTTTTCAGCAGGTGTGTCAAAATCCCAGTCCACAGAACCCAGAACAGCTTCCGGGTTTTTTTGCTCTTTCACTATTTTTAAAGCTGTTTTTGGGCCTATTCCCTTAATACCTCCGGGGTTATAGTCTGTACCCACAAGGATGCCAAGAACGATAAGCTGGTCATGACTTATTTCCAGTGCCTTCAAAACCCTGTCCAGCTCTATTATCTCCGGCTTTATCTCTATGTACTTCTCCTTTCTTGGTATTTTCCTCCTGCCTGTTATTGTAAGGTTTTTAACAAGCCTTGGCGTTCCGAACAAAAGCGAGTCCCAGTCCTGGCTCCCGGCTGACCAAACCATACCCTTTCTGACAAAATAGGCTGCCTGAGCCTCCCCTTCTGAAGGAGCCACCACATTCGGAACTCCCATGCAGCTCAAAAGCCTCCTGCTCTCCTCAATCATGTCATCTGTCAGCTTTGATGCCTGCTGCGAGTATCTTCTTACAGCTTCCATATCCTTTCTTTTCACAGCCTCTTTCCATTTCTTTTCAGCCTCCTCTCTGACAGCCCTTCTCGCCTCTGATGTTTCTTTTTTGAATCCAGGCGGCTTGCCATCAAAAACATAAACAGGCTGTATGCCTGCCTCCATCATCCTGGCTGTCCTGTACAGCAGGCCGGACAAATGGGATGTTACCCTGCCCCTTGAATCCTTCAAGGGCTCTCCTGTAAACCTGTCCCTTATTATGGAAAGAAACTGGTATATGGTATTATACGCGTCAATAGCTATCTTCCTGCCCTTCAGTTCGGAAATCTCTGTTTCCTCTCCCTTTACAAGCTCTGTAAGATTTACACCCATGCATTTATTTTAAAAGAATGGATTTTAATTATTTCATGGCTTCCAGCACATAGATTTTTAAATCAAAAACCCAAATTACTTAACAGCTTAGGAGGTGTTTTATATTATGCCTGAAAAGGAGCTGATTGGGGAGGTCACGCATTTTTTCAACAACATAAGCGTTGCAGTGATAAAACTGTCAAAGCCCCTAAAAGCCGGTGAAAAAATCCTTATTGAGGGGGCAACCACAAACCTGGAGCAGGAGGCAAAATCCATGCAGATAGAGCATAATGAGGTTTCAGAGGCAAAGGCAGGCGATTCAATAGGCCTCAAGGTTGAAGACAGGGTCAGGGAAGGAGACAAGGTATACAGGGTTACAGTATAGGTAAAAGCGGTTAATGCAAGGAATTATAATATGTCACTATTTTTAAGTGATATATATCGAATTTTATAAGGGATAAAACAATAAATATACAGAAAATAGGATTTGTGGTGATTGGTATGAAATACGGAATTAGCGGAATGAGCAGAAGAAATTTTTTAAAGGCACTAATACCTACAGCTTTATCAGCAGCAGCTATAGTTAAGGGTGTTTATGAATCTGGAAATCCAACAGAAATGGAAATAGGATATGAACAAGGGAAATTAAGGTATACTGTAAAAGATGGTGATGGGATTGAAGGTATTGATATTAACCAGCCAGGCAGGGATCCTGTAAAACTGTTTCCAGACGGACCTGATATGTCAGGGGATTCTGGAATTAAGTCAAGCAGATGCCTGTCTTCACCTGATTGTGATTTAGTAAATGGTGAAGTTGCTTTTAATAAAACACCTCCTTCTGGAACAGAAATTGTAGTTAAGGATAAAACCGGAGAAATAACAAGAAGGGAAATATATAAAAGTTTTTTTGAACATCTTAAAAGTGTTTTTTAATTACAACCCACCATCTGACAGTGCCTAAAAAGCCGTCTATGCATCTTAAGCTGCATTTCCCTCCGCAGTCTATTCCTTCTTCCCCTTCATCTTTCGCACCATTGTAACAGCTGGAGCAATTATAATATTTAGCCAGTATAAAACGAAATTAATATTTATTTTATCATATATTATACAATATATATTATGAATTAAATAATTAAAACCCGGAAATAAAAATCCTTGGCTGAAACCCACTAATATACGCCAAAATACAATATCTAAATAGGAAAAACAGAGGGGAATGCTATTGCAGAGCCTGCTTTGGTTGTGATACTGAAGATGGTATGGACCTTGATAAGCAACACAATAAGCACACTGCTCAGCCTTTTCAGGCTTTTCGCGGAGCTTATGTCATCCCTTGGTTTTGTGAGCTCCGCGGGAGGCAGCGCAGGATTTCTTTTGTCTGTTGTTATAATTGCAGCTGTGGGCTTCCTGCTTCTGAAATTCTTCTTCAAATCAGGAAGGCTTGTCATACTGCTTGGAACAGCGGCAGTTATAATAGTATGGATTCTTATACTTAGCGTTTTTTGAATAGGAATTCCATCAGTGCGTTCACTGGTGATTAACCAAGAACTGGAATTTCTCTCAGGAACTCCTGAAACCAAAGGAACCAAAAGAAGCAATCACTTCTTTTCTGCCGGCCTTACCATTGGAAGCTGTATTGGAGGCGGCAGCTGAAGCTCTTCAGCTATTCCTGCAATCTTCAGGAGGCACCTCCTGAACAGATGGTTAAGGACCTCAACACTTACATTCTCTGGAAGCTTCTTGTCTTTTTTCCAGCTTGAAAGCACCTTGCTGTTGCTTTCAGACATGTACAACAGCTCTCATGAAATCCTTATTTCACAAATATCCGGGGTGTATGTTGTGGTAAAATCAA
>JAFCEK010000006.1 GCA_017609225.1 Candidatus Aenigmatarchaeota archaeon
AAATGCAATGCCTTTTTTGATTAATATGATGAACTATTTAAGGGATAAATATGGAGATTAAAACAGAAAAAGGATTTATTTTGCTCAGAAACGGCAGGGGGCCTGTTTATGTTGCTCTGCATGCCGGGCCAAGCCTTTTTGATAGTGGAGCTACAAGAGACACAGGAGCAGACAAAATAGCAAGCCTTTGCTGGGAGAAAACAGGCGGTTCACTGGTTCTCTTCACCCTTCCAAGGGACCAGAGCATAGGAATTGACTCCAACAGGGATATCCCGGCAGAAAAAGAGTCAATGAATACAGCACAGAAAAAAAACATCAAATTCCTGAACAGATACGGCTGGATTGCCCTGTCATCTGCTGATTACAAGAAAAGGAAAAAAATATACGAAAATTTCTGGAAAACAGTAGCAGGTCTCGGAGAAAAGTTTTTCCTTTTTCATACAGAGGACTCCAGGCTTTCAAACTTTCCCAGCATCCTGGACCTGATAACATTTGATTATAAGGGTGTAAAAAAGGAGTTAATTGAAAAAGCGGTTGACGCCCTCAATTCAAAATACAGGGGCTTCTTCAGCAAAATAAACAAATTTTACAGAAAAAGGATTGTTTTTGAAAACATAATGGATGCTGAAAAAACAGTTTCCCGAAACACGCCCGTAAGGAAAGAGCTTTTCCGGAAGGAGCTGGCAAAAATAAGCAGGTTTGCAGGAAAGGAATTTGCCAGGAAGCTGGAAATGAATGCAGATACAAAAAATTTCATAGCTGCTGTGAAATATGCGGTAAAAAACGGGCCAATGCCTGTAATTACGATTGAGCAGAATTTTTCAGGGAAAAAGGCAATTGCGCCCAAAAAATTCCTTCTTGGGAGGGGCACTGTTCTTGAGCTGGAGATAAACAAGTTTATGTGCGAGTATTTCCCCCAGAAAACCGCTGATATAATACTGGATTTGATAGGGTTGCTGGAGCAGTATGAAAATAAATAACATCATGGATATCAGGAGGCTGTTCAGCAAAATAAAGAATCCTGTAATAGGGATAGGTGTAACAGCATTCAACAGGCTGGGGCCGGAAAACTTTGTTAAAAACTACAGGATAATATGCCTCAAAAACAGCAGGGAAATTGCATATATAGAGAGGAATGTTGATGTGTTCTGCCTGGGAAAATCTGAAAAAACCGAAGGCATGAGAAAGAATTCCATGACTGTGCTGGAGAGCCGGAAAGTGAAAAAAACCATAAATGCCATAAAGGGGGAAAAATACCTGCTTTTCTACAGGCTGGATAAGGAAATAGAAAAAATATGCAGGCAGAATTCCTGGAATATAATAGGCAACCCTTCCTCTGTATGGCTGGAGGACAAGATTTTTTTCAGGAATATGCTGAAAAAATGCAAACTAAAGAGAATTCCGGGGAAAGTTGAAAACACTGACAGGCTGGATTATGGCAGACTGAAAGAAAAATACGGAAAGTTCGTAATACAGCTGAAGAGAGAAAGCGGAGGCAAGGGAACATTTTTCATCAGTTCGGAAGTGGATTTTGACAAAGCAATGAAGAACATAAGATACAAGAAAGAAAAAAGGGCTCTGGTTGCAAAGTTCATAGAAGGCCCGTCACCAAGCATTACAGGCTGTGTTACAAGGCATGGCATACTGTGCACAGGCCTCCAGTACCAGATTACTGACATCCCGGAATGCGTTAGCCCGAAAAAGGGCTCCGGTGCATTTGCAGGCCATGACTGGACAGGTTCAGATGATTTTTCAGAAAAGGTAAAAAGGCAGGCATACCAGTACGCGGAAAAGATTGGAAAATATTTGAAGCGTATTGGTTATAAGGGAATATTCGGGCTTGACATGGTTTTGGACAGGAATGAGGAACAGCTCTATGCTGTTGAATGCAACCCGAGGCTTCTGGGCTCTTTCCCTCCGCTCACAATGAGCCAGATAATGAACTCAGAAATTCCTGTCATCGCATTCCATATACTCGAATTTATGGATATTGAGTATGAAATTGATCTGGAGACAATAAATAGAATGCTTAAAAAACCAAAGCTGGGGGCACAGCTTATTCTGCACAATACCTCTGGCTGCAATGCAAGAAACAGGGGTGAGATAATGGCTGGTGTTTATGAGCTCATGAACGGAAAGCTGGAATTCAAAAGGTCAGGGTATGACTTGAAGGATTTGAAAACACATGAGGAATTCATAATATCAGACGGCGTCCCGTTCAGGAACACTTTATTCAGGGAAAATGAAAGGGTTTTGAGGCTGCTGACTCTGCACCCGGTTCTTGACAAAAAAACATGGAAGCTGAATCACTGGGCAGGGGAAAGGGTAAATGCTGTAAAAAAGGCTTTAAATTTTGAAAAACTGGCGTGATGCCTGCAAATCATAATGTTAACTTTTATCTTAACAAAACAAAACATTAATTATGATAAGGGTTGGAGTGATACATTGCTGGATCAGATACAACAAAAAGAGTCCCTTAAAAATTGAAAAATACAACATCCCGTACCAGCATTTTTCTAAATATGCAAAAAGCATGGGAATGCTGGTTTTTCTTGGCAGGGTTAAGGATTATGACAAAAAAAGAGGCATACTAAAGAATGCAATGTTTTTTGATTCAGAATGGCAGATAAAAAGAAACGTGAAGATAGATATACTTTTTAAAAGAACCCCGTTTGATCCTGGCAAGGCTGTGCCTGCAGTGAATAATCCTGCATTTTCCGGAATTGCAAACAACAAGTCCTGGGTGTACAGAACATTCAAAAACATAACCCCGAGGTCATTTGTTGTAAACAGCAGCAGGGAGATGAAAAGACTGCTGCCAAAGATAAGGACAAAAAAAATTGTTTTCAAGCCTGTTCGTGGCTCTGATGGCATAGGGATAAAAATAACAGAAAAACCACCAAAAATCATAGGTAAAGGGAATATAATGCAGGAGTTTGTGGAATCAAAAGATATGCCTAAATGGGGGATTAAAAAAAGGGCATGGGATTTGAGGGTAACAGTGATTGACGGAAAGATAATTGACAGTTATATAAGAATTGCGAAAAGGGGCTGCCTTTTGAGCAATGTTTATCAGGGAGGAAAAATGAGGTTTATCAGAAACAAAGAAATACCCAGGCATGTGAGAGACAGGGTAAAACTGATTGACAGCAAGTTCAGAAAATTCGGCCACAGGATTTATTCTGCTGATTTTATCATTGACCCGGAAAACAGGCCATGGCTGATAGAAATAAATACCGCACCCGGCATATACTATCCTGACAGGGAGAAAGAAAGGGTATTTTACACAGCGATTCTAAAAACCATAAAGGCAGTTTATCTGGAATCATTAAAGCGGTGATAACCTTTTTAAGTTTTTGCAGCAAATATTTAATAGTTTTAAAAATTATCAAATGGTAATATGCCCGGGAGAAGGAAAAAGGCAAAGATGCCGAAAAGAGAGGAAAAAATGGTCTGGGAGGTTGGAGAAACGCATATAAGGAACACTGCCAGCCTCTGCCCGAAATGCCTCAAGACAATTCCTGCAGAGATTTTTGAAAGGGACAGAAAAATCTGGATAAGAAAGAAATGCAAAAAACATGGGAAGTTTGAGGACCTGTACTGGGGCAGCTCTGAAATGTACAAAAAGGCAGAGAGGTTTGCGCATGACGGAAGGGGCGTCTGGAATCCAAACGTGAAAAAGCAGAACCCTGAATGCCCAAAAGACTGCGGGCTGTGCAGGCTTCACAAAAGCCATACTGCACTTGCCAACATTGCCCTTACCACAAGATGTGATTTGAGGTGCTGGTACTGCTTCTTTTATGCAGAAAGGCTGGGATATGTGTATGAACCCGGGCTCGGGCAGATAAGGCAGATGCTTTACACGCTGAAGAATGAGAGACCTGTGCCATGCAATGCTGTTCAGCTTACAGGAGGAGAGCCAACCCTGAGGCCTGACCTGATTGAAATAATAAGAGTGTGCAAAGAGGAGGGTTTTGACCATGTCCAGCTCAACACAAACGGGATAAGGATTTCAAAAGACCTGGAATTCACACAGAAAATAAGGGAAGCAGGGGTTAACACACTGTACCTGAGCTTTGATGGCCTCACCCCAAAAACCAACCCAAAAAACCACTGGGAGATTCCGGGTGTCTTTGAAAACTGCAGGAAGACCGGGCTTGGCGTGGTTCTGGTTCCCACAGTAATAAACGGCGTGAATGACCATGAGCTTGGAGATATCATAAAGTTCGGGTTTAAAAATATTGATGTTGTGCGCTCTGTTAATTTCCAGCCGGTTTCCCTGGTTGGCATGATGCCGCAAAAGGAAAGGGAAAAGCACAGAATAACAATCCCTGATGTGATTGAGCGCCTCTGGGAGCAGACAAACGGGCAGATAGAGCCTGAGGATTTTTATCCTGTTCCCACTCTCGCAAACCTGACAAGGCTTGTAGAGGCAATGACAGGCAAGCCCGAATATGACCTTTCTTCTCATTTTGCATGCGGCATGGCAACATATGTTTTCAGGAATGAGCAGGGCAGAATGGTTCCTGTAACAAGGTTTATTGATGTTGAGGGGCTGCTTGAATATTTCAAAGAAAAGGCAGAGGAGATAGAAGGGGGAAAAAGCAAATACATTGCCTCTCTGGGGCTTCTCAGGAATATTGGAAGGTTTATTGACAAGGAAAAATCACCGAAGGGCTTCGGGGTTGGCAGGATACTGTACAATGCCATCGTGAAGCATAACTACAACGCGCTTGGCAAGTTCCATGAGAAATCGCTGTTTATAGGCATGATGCACTTCATGGACCTCTACAATTATGATATTGAAAGGGTTAAGCGGTGCTGCATACATTATGCAATGACAGACGGGAGGATTATTCCGTTCTGCGCATTCAATGTGATACCCCAGTGGTACAGGGACAAAACACAGAAGCAGCAGGGCATACCCATAAAAACCTGGGAAAGGGAAACAAAAAGGCAGATCCAGGATGACCTGTACAAAAGAAAAATAAAGGAGCTGGAGAGTTCGGCGCTGTACAAAAAAACATACAGGGGATTCCTGAAACCGAAAAGATAGCGGTCACAGCTTTTTATTTCAGCTCGGGAAATTATAATACATGTCAATAAGCAATATCAGGTTTTCTTTTGAGATTAACAAAAACAGGCCTGAAACTATTCTTGGGCAGCTGCAGGCAGCACTGAAATCCAGGCTGGGAAAAAACCAGGTTCCCCTGAGGTATGCAATTGTTTCCGTTTCAGGCAGAAGGGCTGTGATTGAGGTGTCTGTGCTTGACAAAAAGGGGCTGATATAAATATGCAGGATGAGTTTATAGTTGTTCAGGTTGTGCCAACAGGCATTGGGGCATCTGTTGGCGGGTTTGTTGGGGATGCAACCCCGGCAACAAACCTGCTTGCAGGCATAGCAGACAGGGTTATATCGCACCCGAATGTTGTGAACGGGGTTGTGCTTGATGTTGCAGGGGACAATGTCCTGTATGTTGAAGGCTTCATGCTGGACAGGTTCTTCAGGAATGAGATAGCGCTTCATGAGGTAAGGAAAAACAGGGTTGGTGTTGTGCTGGACTCTGGTGTCAGGGAAAGGGAAAGCATTGATAACGCAATAAACACTATAAATGCCATAAGAACTGTAAAGGCTGTGGATATTGTTGATTATGCATTTACAGACAGCCCTGTCAATGGAAGGGCTGTGAAAACAAGGTCCGGGGCATTTACAGGGGAAATAAAAAACCCGAATGTTTTCCTGGAGCCATGCAGGAAGCTGATAAACAAGGGGGCAAGGGCTATTGCAGTTGCAACCCAGATTGACATAGAGAAAAAAGACCTTAATCTTTATTTTAAGGGAAGGGGGCCAAACCCATACGGAGGAACAGAGGCATTAATAAGCCATGCAATAGGCTGGAGGTTCGGGATTCCTGCTGCGCATGCACCGCTTCTGACAAAAACCGAGATGAAGCATGAGATGATGGCCGGAGTGGTGGATCCAAGGGCTGGGGCAGAGGCCATAACATCTGCCTATCTGGGATGTGTTCTCCAGGGCCTGCACAGGGCGCCGCAGCCTGTGCCTTTTGGAAAAGCAAAAGAGAATGACATATGCATCAGGGATGTTTCAGCTGTTGTACTGCCTTATGACTGCCTTGGGGGCATTCCCGCGCTGGCAGCCCAGAAATACAAAATACCTGTTATTGCGGTTTCCGGGAATGAAACAGTGCTGAACGTGACAGCAAAAAAATTGGGCCTGAAAAATGTAATACATGCGGAAAATTATCTTGAGGCAGCAGGCATAGCAGCAGCCATGAAGGAGGGCATTGACTACAGAATGGTTACAAGGCCTGTAAAAAGGCTGCAAAGCATATGATTTTTTTGTATATATGGGGGAGCCGAGAAAGCCAACAATGGCTGCTTTGTTAATCCGGTATTAGCAGCCAGGTTTTTGAACTCGGGTCGCCGACCTTTCCTGGCCTTTCTTTTTTTTTTTTTTTTGCACTGTAGCCAAACTAGACCACTCCCCCAGTTGTATAGATATATATTCATTGAATATTAATATGGTTTTATGAAAATCAGGGAAACAAGGGAAGGCATGCTGATTCAGATAAAGGTAAAGCCAGGCTCAAAAAGGGAAGGGGTTTTCAAGGATGTTCTGGAAGTGAAGGATAGGGCAGAGTCAGGCAGGGCCAACATGGCTGTACTGAAATTCCTAAAGAAACTCACAGGAAGGGAAGCTGTTATGGTTTCCGGCTTTAAATCAAGGGAAAAGCTAATATTAATAAGAAATGCATCAAAAAAGGATTTGCATATGCTGGCAGGTGCTTAAATGTATGTCAAGGGACTGACAAGGATAGTGCTGGACACAAACCTGATAATTGCAGGCAGATACAATCCGGAATCTGCCTCCAGAAAAATAATAGAGCTCTGCATTGAGGGAAGGTTTTTGCCTGTTTTTTCCGAGAAAACCAGGAGAGAGAACATGCACATCCTGGAAAAGGTAAAGCCCTCTGCTGAATACCTGCAGAAGATAAAGCTTTTCTTTGCAAAGGCAATGTATGTGATGCCTGAAACAAGGATTGATATATGCTCTGACAAGTCAGACAACCTGTATTTTGAGGCAGCGCTGGCAGGAGGCGCAAAATACATAATAACAAATGACAGGCATCTGCTGGAGCATGACGGCTATATGGGCATAAGGGTCTTCAGGCCTGGTGAATTTCTGAAAGAAATTTTATAACCCCATTACCGCAAGAAACCAGGGCCCCAGAATGCTTCCTGCATATGCAGCTATAGTGAACTGAAGCAGCCTTCCGGGAATTGCAGCTGCCAGGAATTTTTTGAAGTCCAGCTCGAAAATCCCAGAGCACCAGGTAAACACCTTGAATGGTATCGGGGTGAACGCTGCAAGGAACACTGCCCAGGCGCCGTATTTTTCAAACCATTTCTCCACCCTTGGTATATGCCTGCTGAAGAACCTGTCAGCCACTGGCCTTCCAAGATGCCTGCCAAGAAGATATCCTATAACGCCGCCCAGAACAGAGCCTGTTGCTGCTATTATTACCATTACTGCAGGGTCCAGTCCCAGGGCTGTCATTGGTGCAATGAAAACAGCAGTTGGTACGGGAAAAATAAAGCTTTCCAGCACAGCTATAATAAATGCGCCCCAGAGCCCATATGCTGTTACAAACCCCTGCACAGCAGCAACAAACCAGCCTGCCATACTAATAATTTGTCAGGCCTGAATAAAAATAAAAGCAACTTCTGTGCAGCCGGATCTGGCAAAGCTTTAAATATTTAACTGGCAAACAGGCAAAGGTTTATAAAGTTTAATAAAAAACAGAGCATTATGAGTGGCAAGGTTGCTAAATACATAGTAAGGGCATTAACGCTTACAAATGAAATGGATATAACTTGTTATCCGGTCCTGGATGAAGACAGAAACGAAATTGCATATGAAAGGAGCGATATGGACTGGGCAGCTTTTTGTATTGTAGAGGATTGTTTAAGAAAACATGGTAAAGATACAGATATTGTGTTAGTAAGTCCTGGTGATTCAATGCTTCATATTTATCCTGAGGGTCATGGATTTTCTGAAAGAGGTTTAACCCAAGAAGAAATAAACGAATTTCATTCTAAAATTGACTTATGCAGAAGAAGAAAGATGGCAGAAGCTCTGTAAGAGCCGAGTAGTTTATGCCTGTTGGCAACAAAAATTTCTCTTTAAGCAGCACAATCCTGTGGGCATAATTCTTCATTTTCCATCTCATCACAAATACCGTCCCCGCAGGATCTGCCTGTGCAGTCCTGGGGACAACTATTTGAATTTGCCTCTTCTATAGTGCAGTAATTATCTCCGCAGATTCCTTTGTTAGTCACAGTTTCCTTTTCATAAGACTGGCTTTCATTTTTTTCTTTGTCTTTTTCGGTTTCTTTTTCTTTATCAAAATCCTTAGAATTGTAATCAGATGCAGACCCCCTGTTTTCAGAAGAAATTGAAACAGCTATTGTTTCATTTACCTGAAGGCTGTTTTCAAATCTGCTTAAGAAATCTTCAAGACCGGTTCCGGTGACAACATAACTAACATTAACAGATGGTTTATATTCATCTGCAGATGCCATGCGGGCATTTCCCTCATAATCAATAAGTATTATACTTCCAGAAACATTATCCGGCAAATCCGCATTATCCCAAAGTGCAAACACTCTGTAATCATCATAAGCGAAAACATATGCGTTTTCATTGATTTTATTTATATTTTTAGCATTTCCCGCAAGAAGACCAAGAGTTTTTACAGGATAATAGAGCGAAGTTAAATTTCCCTGGCTGTTTCTTAAACTTATTGAATTGGCATTCTGCGGCAGCCATTCCTGCTGAATGTATCCAACCAGGAAAATTTTGTCAATTTTTTCCATTGATTTTATAACTGCTATGATAAGCTTCCCGGGATTGCTTACAGAAAACTCTGTAATCCACACAGGTTTATCCCTAATCTTATCGCTGTATCTATTTTCAAAGTTTTCCAGATCCATGACAGGGTTATTAACATCTGTATTCTCATTTGAACCTTCCAGATAATGAAAATTAAAAATATCAAAATAATCAGCTGCCGAATTAATGACCTCATCATAAAAGCCGTAGTAATTATTAAAATAATTGATGCCCTGAATATTTTCTTTTGGAGGAGGCTCCATCCCGCCGTTAAGTACCAGTGCGTCTGGGTCAGCCTCTTTCACAGCAAGATAAGTGGCTTTTAACAGACTGGCATAACTCTTACCGCTACCAAAAAAATACTCTTCAGTATGCATGATCTCTTCAATATTGCCGGCTGTAATGTTTAGTTGGTCAGGAAAATTGTTGTATGGTTCATTAACAACTTCCCAGTATTTGATGGGCATAGTTAATCCTGGCATATCATCCCTGCCGTCTCCGTCATATCTTTCCACAAGGGCTTTTACAAACCTCTTATAGGAATCCATATCCTTTGGAACGCACTTATATACAGGCGGTGCCCACAAGCTGAAGTCATCCAAAGAAAGAAATTTTTCATTTTTACCTTCTTCTTTATTTTCTAATATTTGGCTGGGCTGTTCCCATGCAGGATAAGGAAAAATGCTTGGCAAAACAATAACATTGCCTTCCTGAGCTCTTTCAACAAATTCGTCTGTCAAAGAAAAATTATAATTTCCTTCTGTTGGCTCAAGGTAATCCCTGCGAAATGGTGCGGTTAAGGGCCTTATCCATTTAAAATTAAGATCATTGTTTGGATCAGAATTTGACCATACAAATCCAAGTCTGTCTGCCTTTATTATTTTTTCATTTCCAAGCGCGGTTTGGTTTTTTGATTCTTCGTTAAGATTATAGAATGTTAATAAAACAACAGATAAAATAACAGATATAACAACAAATATCAGAATTACAACCGGGATTAATTTTTCCATTATAGAATATTATAATTTGTTTACTTATAAAATTTCGGAAGCGGGATGGAATGAAGCGAATTGCAGGCGTCCGAGCAATACCCGAATAACATTAGCCTGTGGAAAATTTCAAATTTGGGTTATCAGGAATTTATTAAATGGAAAATTAATTTCCCAATTTTCCCACCATAAAGGAATAAATTTTTAAAGCTTTTGGGACAAATATTCTTTATATAGGTGATTTCATGTCGTCCAGAGTTTCCCATGTAAGAGGAGTAACCACAACAATAAATGGAAAGGGACATAAAGTAGATATACATACATTTGATTATGGTGCCAATAGTCTCGGTGCCCCGTGCATTGCAAGTGCCGGAGGCTGTGAGGCAGCAGGCAGGCATATGGGTGAAGCTGTTTCTAATCTTAGAGATATGCTGCGAAAATACAGTGTATAAAAGCTCTCTCAACCCATTATCTCCTTTACGAATTTTTCAGGCATGAATTTTTCCAGGTCTTTGTATCCCTGGCCTGTGCCAAGGAAAAGGATTGGCTTCTTTATTGTATGGCATACGGAAAGTATTGAGCCGCCTTTCTTGTTCACATCTATTTTTGTCATCATCACAGCATCAACCCCAACAGTATCATTGAATTTCTCTGCCTGCTCCACTGCATCATTTCCTGTAAGCGAATCTATAACAAGAATCTTCAGGTCAGGCCTGTTCACCCTGATCACTTTTTCCAGCTCATCCATGAGGTTTTTATCAACATGTGTTCTTCCTGCAGTGTCAGCAAGCACAATGTCACAGTTGTTTGCTTCAGCATATTTCCTTGCATCAAATATAACAGCCGCCGAGTCAGAGCCATACTGGTGCTTTATGACCTTTATGCCCAGCTTTTCCCCGTGATGCTCAAGCTGCTCTATTGAGGCAGCCCTGAATGTGTCCCCTGCTGCAAGAACAGGCCTGTATCCCCTTTCCTGCAGATATCTGGCAACCTTTGCTATTGATGTGGTCTTGCCGCTTCCGTTAAAGCCAAGGAAAACAATGCATGCAGCGTGGCCCTGGCCTTTTGCCTCTTTTATTGCCTTTTCAAGGTCAATGCTGCCCTGGTTCACAATACTGAGAATGCTTTCCTTAAAGCCCCCTGCTATGAACTCCCCTGCCTTTGTTCTCTTTATAGGCCTGTTTGCAAGCTTCTCCTTGAGATCAGATTTCATTGCATCTATCACTCCCAGGGCAATGTTTGCCTGGAGAAAATCAGTCTGGTTGTCTGCAAAAAACCTGTCAATATCCTCCTCTGAAAGCTCTCTTTGTATAATCCCGGATTTTATTCTTCCCAGAATGCCTTTCTTTTCTTTTTCCTGCCTTTTTTCCCCGGAAATTTCAGGCTCTTTTGTTTCTTTCTCCAATGGCTTCTTTTCAGGAATCTTCTCTTCAGGAATTTGCGGCTTCAGTGTTTTCTCTGCTTTTTTCTTTTCCGGTTTTGGTTTTTTTGCAGGTTTTTTCAGAACAGGTTTGCGGCTTTTGGCTGGTTCAGGCTGTGCCTTCCTTTCTTCAGCCCCATGGCTGACCTTGTCCGCTAGGCTCTTCACGCTTTTTTTCAGCTTGTTTTTCAGCGAATCAAACATATGCCATCTCCATCATATTATGCTTATGTTCTTTCTGTTCAGCACATCCTAATGATTGTTTACTGGAGTTATTTAAATCTTATATTTAACAATTATACAATTGAATGGTGCAGGGGCAAAGGGGCATCCGCTTTCCCGTAGTTAAAGAATCGTGGAGGTAACTGAAAAGGTTTAGGGCTCCTCTCAGGTTGCTTGCTGGAGTCCTGTTTTGGTAAACCTTTTCCGTCCAAGTAGCTAATGGTTAAGTTAGGAGAAAAGGTTTTATGGACCCGCATTTCATTGAGCTTCCCAGGGTTGTGCTGGTTGGGAATGGGGTAATCGGGAAGATACCTGAGATAACCAGGGAGCTCAAGCTTTCAGGAAAGCCGCTGATTCTTACAGGCCCGACAACAAAGGGCATTGCAGGGGAAAAGGTTCAGGCACTCTTTTCAAATATAAGGCCTGATATGGAGATTGTCCAGGAGGCAAGCTATTCAGAGGTTGGCAGGATAAGGGACAAGATATCTGATATTGGTTTTGTTATAGGAGTGGGCGGAGGAAAGGTAATTGACACAGGGAAGCTGTTTGCTTTCAAGGAAGAAATTCCATTTATCTCTGTGCCAACCGCGCCCTCCCATGACGGCATTGCCTCTGACAGGGTAAGCGTAAAGGACAAGGAATTCAAGTATTCCCTTAGGGCAAAGCCCCCTGCAGCAATAATTGCGGATATTGGGGTTCTTGCGAGCGCGCCATACAGGCTTATTGCTTCCGGCTGTGCTGATATAATATCAAACTACACAGCAGTTTTTGACTGGAAACTTGGAAGGAAAAAGGGGGAATATTATTCGGAGTATGCTGCTGCCTTAAGCCTGCTCTCAGCCGAGATTGTACTGAGGTCTGTGGACATAATAAAGGAAAAGCAGGAGAGGGGCATAAGGAACCTGGTTGAGGCTCTTGTTAGCTCGGGCATCAGCATGAGCCTTGTGGGCTCTTCAAGGCCATCTTCAGGTGCAGAGCATATGTTCTCCCATGTGCTGGATTCAATGGATTCAAAGGCGCTTCATGGAGAGCAGTGCGGCATTGGCTCTATATTCACTGCATTCCTGCAGGGACAGGACTGGAGAAGGATAAGAAATTCCCTTTTTGAGATTGGAGCCCCTGTTACAGCAAAGGATCTGGGCATAACAGAAGACCAGTTTGCTGCAGCAATGCTGAATGCAAACAAAATCAGGAAAAGATACACAATTCTGGATGAAAAGGATTTGGACAAAAACAGGATAATAGACATTGCAAGAACAACAGGAATTCTATAGCCCCCAGAAACCATATCTTCAGGGAGAATGGCAAAAATTTATAAATAACCCATACAACTGGTTTCTATGGAAGTTTTTGAATACATAAAGAGCAGAAGGAAAAAGAAACCCCTGCATTTCACACTTATTGACCCGGACAAGCAGGAGCCGGAAGAGGCAGGTGAAACAGCAAAAAAGGCAAAGGAGTACGGCTCTGATGCTGTAATGGTTGGAGGAACATTTGGTGATGCATACGGGGAGAAGCTGAACAGAACCATAGCAGAAATAAAAAAGGCAGGGCTGCCTGTTATTTTGTTTCCCAATTCAGCCCAGCAGCTGTCTCCTGAAGCAGATGCATTGTTTTTCATGTCGCTGCTCAACTCCAGGTCAACGCAGTATCTTATTGATGAGCAGATGAAGGGCTCTCTGCTTGTTGAGAAGTACAGGCTGGAGCCGTTAAGCATGGCTTACCTTATTGTGGAGTCAGGCTCCCCAACAGGCGCAGGCTGGGCAGGCGATGTAAGGCCCATACCAAGGGAAAAGCCTGAGTTTGCAGCAGGCTATGCGCTGGCTGCCAAATATTTCGGCATGAAGTTTGTTTATCTTGAGGCAGGCTCGGGTGCAGAGAAGCCGGTTCCAAATGAAATGATAAAGGCAGTGAAAAAGGTTCTTGGCAGTGATGTTTTTCTTATTGTGGGCGGGGGCATAAGAGACGGAAAAATAGCACTGGAAAAAATACAGTCAGGCGCTGACATAATAGTTACAGGAACCATAGTGGAATCTGATGAAAGAAAATTCAAAGAAATAATTTCTGTTATAAAAGGGTAAGTCTTTTTTAAGGGCTTGGTATATTTACCTTTCCTATACCGGTTATATCTCTAAAGAACTCCATAATCTGGTCAAGGAGGTTTCCGGATTCTGATCCCCACTGCAGTATTAGTGCTGCTGCGATTAGCACTGCTATCAGAATCACAATCAGTACAGCAATCACTCTTATTGACATTTCCATTATATCATCCCGGCCACTGGACAGATCCCCATTTATACTGGGCGTATGCTATACTGCAATCCACTGCTGTTCCTATTGCCCATCCCCAAATAGGTCCAACCTTTGCAGTTTTTGCGAGAGCACTAATTCCAAACGCCCCCACAGTGGATACCAATCCCAGAGCTGTTGAATAACTTTTCTTATAACAATAATTGTATTCATCATCCTTATATTTGCTCATGTCAGGTGTTACTGTTATTGCATTGATCCTACATGTATTGGCATTTACTGAATCTGGTTTCCCATTAAAATCAAGATCATTGAAAATGGAATATCTAAGGCCTGATACAGAGCCCACAAGCCATTGCTGTGTTTTTGAATAATAATGGCCAAGCTCGTCCAATTTGCCATCACCATTCTGGTCTTTAAGAACTATCTCTGTTCCTTTTAAACTTCCTAAAATGACCCCTACAATAGAGTCTGGTATTTTCTCTATTTTCACTGCAAATGGCTCATCTACATCCCCGTCTTCAGTAACATTGAAAAACACTGAGAAATCAGTTGTTATATCATACTCACCCGGCTTTCTTTCCTGTCCCAACATTTGGCTGTTTATGCTTGGAATTTTACACTGGAAAACATAAAAACCATCTTCTCCAAGGCCCTGCTCTATGTCTTCCTGTCCGCCAAAGGTAGCACCTGCTTCATAAACAGTATCTTCTGTTAATTTGTATTTGTGGCATACAACTTGACTTGTATCTGTATTGGTTGTCATAATTTTGCTGGATAATTTTTGAGGTCCGGAATTGCAGAGATCGACCAGGTTTTTCAATGCATCCACTGTTATATCACTCTTATCTGTATATACTCTAACAGTACTGGCATCAGGATAGTGGAGTATAATATAATCATCACTTGTCTTTCTGCCACTTGAATCATAATCCCTGTTAAGGACAGATACAAAAACAGATATTCCTTCTTCCAGGTCTTTTCCATCCAGGGCTGCCATTATATCCTTGTGTACTGTTTCAAGGTCATATTCATCCAGCTTGCTGTCAGAAATTTCCTCGGCCATAATATAATCATCAACACCAGCGTCTGAGGATTTCCATTTCCATTCATACCCGTTGAAGAAATACATAACATTGTTATCTCCACAACCTATGGTTGTTGGACAGTCCTCTTCATACTCTATTCCAGGGTATTTGCTCTGGCTTCCATCGCATACTATGTTCTTTTTGTAATAATCAACAATTCCAGTGCTTTCATCATAATAAAATGTTATATCATCTATTGGGTTTTCTATTTTTTTTCTTGTTATTTTAGCCGGAGGCCTATCACCACAGTTTGAATCTTCAGCCGGTTTTCCATACTCATAAGAAAGGCAACGCTCTAGGTTTAGCCAGTCATAGTTTGTTGTTTTTGTTATTGTACCACCGGTTTTGTATTCACAGCATATCAGATCTGTCGTGTCAATTTCAGTTGTTTCATCACTGAATAAATTAATATTCATGTTATCCAAAAACTCCAGTTCCTTTTCCGTAAATTCCTTCTCCTCCCAGTTGGGTAGGGAGCCGCACATGGGTATGTATCTTATTTGGTCTATCCAGCCGTATTCGCTTGGTGATTGGCATATTATGGAATCTGTTTTCGAGTCATATGAATAGACGCCGCAATTAACCTCATCTATCTTTACCTCAATATCAGTATGGCATGGGGATACCAAGTAAAATGGTGTTGGGGCATTGAAGTATTCCGGTTTTATTAAAACAACAGGGGATTTGAGATTCACAGCACTCTCCTCAAGAGGGTCAGTTATAGTATCAGGTTTTGGTATTTCATGGCTCATTAAGCTGAAGTCTTTTCTAAGTTTGTCAGAAACCATGCTGGCCTGTAAAACAAGTGAGTTTTCATAAACATCTGTAAATTTTCCTATTTCACTGTCTATTCTGGCCAAGAAGTAAGAAGCTATTGAATCAATACCAGTATACAATACAAACTTGGGATCTGCGACAGCTGTTACAGCAGCAGAAGCGGCCTTTTGTCCCACAATCCTTGTAAGAATTAAGGCAGCCTCTGCTTTGCCTATATATTCGGCGAGGGACATTCCGGCAAGTTTCCCCTGTGTGACTTTAGTGAATGCTTCTTCTATTGCCTTAACTTCTATTGGGTGTTTTATACCCCTTTCAGCAATGAACCTTGCTGCATCATCGCCATATTGTCTTACTATTTCCCTATTTAACAGGGCTCTCGCGCTTACCTTTGCTATGCCTTTCCTTACAGAATTAATGATATAACTGGGGAGTTTCTTGAAGCCATTAAATTTGCTCGATAATGTCTGAATAATAGTTTTTGACTTTGATATAGAATTTACTGCTTTAATTGTAACAGCTGTCTTTCCAGCCTTCCATAATGCGCTAATCGGTTTTAAGAAATGTGCAATACAGAATGTGGCAAACATTATTTTTCCTATGCTTTCAAACCAAGCAGAACCTCCGCTCCATTGGGAATCTTCATTTTCAGGGAAGCTATTATAGTAAACCAGAAACTGGGGATCTCCTATGGTTCCTATCCAATCATCAAATTTATCAAAGTCCTGCGGAAGCATGAAATTGGAAACAGTGCACTTCATGCCTTCATCGCTGGTTGAATCACATTCAATTGTTGTTTTTTCCTGGTTTTGCGCTTTTGTATTGTCAAATTTTAATGCTGGGAAATTACCAAATTCTGTGTTGGCTGAAAAAATAAGAGGGGATGTCTGTTTCGGCAGCAAACCTGAAATGCATGGTTGTTCCTCTTGCATTGCAACAGAATTTATAGCACACTGCAAGGCCTCAACAGAGGCCTTGGCTGTTTCATATTCTTTTGTGGTTGCTTCACCGCCTCCGCAGCCAGGGAACCAGGGCGCCTTTGCGCAGAAATCATTAAACAGGCTGGCTATACCTGATTCACTGCTGGCAGTGAAAATGACACCAACAATACCTATAAGAAGTGCGAGTATAAGTGTGGCTGCAAGCCACATCGTGTATTCAGCGCCTTTCATACATCCCTTTAATAATTGGTTCTACTCTGTTTATATGTTTAAGTAATTTATAAATGTAGAGAGCAAAAGATTAAATATGAAGGCACAGGCAACACTAAAGGATTATACACCATTTATTATTTTCGCTGCAATTGTTCTCGCGCTCCTGTTATTTTATGCAGCTAATAAATTCGGGTTGTTGACTTGATGAGCAATAAAAAAGGCCAGATAATTGCAGAGAATCTTTTCATGATAATACTGATAGTTCTGGCCATATTGGCTGTTATTTTTGTGGCAACTTTTATTCTTCCAAGATTTCTGGGAATTTAGGAGAACTATTTTATAGCCGAAAACAAATATTAATTATGAAAGGTGGCCTGGATTTTTTTGTTTTTGTGTTAGCATCTGTTGTAATTGGCATAATTATACTTACGATTTTTCCAAGGATATACGCTGAAGTATTTCTTACACCGTGTTTCAAGAATGGTTTAAAGGAGGCAAGGAACCTGTTGGATGCAGCAGAAAAGGGAAATGAATATACACTAACTGTTAACGGGGAGTGTGTTAAGGAGATTGTTATAACAGGTATTGGAGGCAGGGATGAGTGTGCCAATCTTTGTGCTGAGATATTTGTAGGAAGCGTCTGGGCATCTGCCAAGAATAAATGTATTGAAAATTGTGCAAAATGCAAAGGCCCTCAGGTTAAGGGCCAGGTTTTGGTGGTTCCTGATACATCTGGCTTCTGGAGCTACTTCAAGGAATCAAAAGATACATTTCAGGAGAGATGGCTTCATAGTGTTTTTTGCTATTCCACAGGAACAGAAATTATTGGTACAACAAGTTTTCCGGGGGAGAAGGGTAAAATGAAATTATATTGTGTCACATTCAGGGGTGAAGATGCGGTTAGTGTAAGCAGCAGGGACGGAAGGTGCTGAAATGAAAGGTGGTATTGTTGCATGGTTCTATATAATCGGAGTGATTCTGATATTTTTTATGGCCATACTGGTTGCTTTCAAAACCGTAGATATAACAAAAAGTCCCGAGGTCGGTGCTGCAAAATTGTCAACCTCAATACCATTATACATAAACGTTCTTTCTGCTGTTGATGAAGGTTCTGTATCAATAAAGGCAGACAGAAGGTATGATATAGAGATAGACCATAAAGGGATTATTGGTGTTTTCAGGAGAAAAGGTCATTATCTTATTGTAACCCCGTACAAAGAGGTTTCTGTTCATGATCCTACTGGAGGAACAGAAAAGAAAATAGAAAAGGGTGAAGAGGAAGCGGTTTTCATTCTTTCTTATCCAGAGAAAAAATATGAGAGCCTTCTGAAGAAATTCAGTGTTTCTGCTGATGAGAGTATCTGTGTAGAGAAGACGCTCAATAATAAATACCCAGAGGTGAGCAAGTGCTAAAGGGAGAGCTTGGAGAGGAGACTGCAATAGCAATAGCGACTATCATATTTGTTACAACAATATTAGTTTGCCTGGGTATAATAGGGCTTATGCTTTTGAACGTTGAAGCTAGTGTAAAGACCATCAGGGAGGACTTGGACGTGATTGATGTTTCACATATAATAAAGTCATGCCTGAGCGCAGAGAATGTTATTTTGATGGAAAGTATTACTGAAGGAAATAAGATAAAATCTGATAGTGTAGAGGTTTGTGGATTCACAGGTCATGCCTCTGTCAAAATAAAAGATATTGAGACAGGCAATATATGGGAGTATGGGAGAGAAAGAGGTTTGCCTTACACTCTATATGTAACAGTAATGGTTAATGGGGAAAGGCATATGGGTGAGATGAATGTCACATACAAAGCTTAAGGGAGCAATAAGTGGTTTGCCTGTGCTTTTGATTGTTGCAGGGTTTATAATAGCAGTTTTTTTGTTATTCCAGTATATAGGTTTTCTGAAGCTTATATTGAATATAAAAGGCCAGGTTGATATTATTGTGGATATTGAGGATAAGGGCACAGCATTTGTAAGTTTCCTAAATTCAGGTAAAAAAATAAACTATATGGAGGTTCTGGGGGATTTGAATGCCACAAATTATGAGGAAAATACTGAATTAATGGGGTATATCAATGATGTGGGGAATACACTGGATAAAATAGAGTCCAGACTTATTGTTTACGGAAAAGACAGCGAAAACAGAGGAATTGAGCTCAAGAAATGGGGTGAAATTTCAGGTGATACTGTATGTGTGGATATTGCGCTTCCAGGAAGGAAGAAAGGGGAGGTTTGTACAAAATGAAGGGGTTTAGTTCGGTATTGTATGCAGCTGCCCTGATCTCTGTAGTCCTGGTGTTAATGGGTTTGTTTAGTGGTATTTTTGGTCAGTCAAGGATAGCTGAGATTGAACTAAAACAGGATGTTTACAGTATGTCCAATGCACTGGACGCTGCGAAGGTTTATTTGCATACAGCCTTAAGGTACTCGGTTTACCAGGGCATTTATGACAGCTTCAGGAACGGATGCAGGAAAAACTCTGATTTAAAATACTGGTATGACAGCAGCAACGCTGATGTGAAGCCTCCATCAGAAAATGAGATGCTGGATGACCTGAGAATGGAGATACTGGAAAACCTTAACAAATACGCGGAGAATAACTACAATTTCATGGATTATTCTGTCTATCTTCCAGCATATACTATTGTGTACATAGAAAGGGATGCGCCTGTGTTTTCCGCATTCTCGGAGCAGGATGATGTTCCAAGGATAAGCAAAACCATTAAGGAAAGGGGTGAAAGCATAACGCTTAAAGCTGATTCCTCGCTGGCTGAAAAAATAGATTTCGATTATTCCGGGCTGTACACCAAAGGCAAAGAGATTCTGGACATGCTAAAAGCCAACCTGCAGGCAATAGAAAGCGAGCTGGAATCGGAGCGCTGGGCAACAGGCTGGGATAATGTTGATTTTATGGAAGGGGAGAGCTGCTCTGATGTATTCTTTTCTGTTTCAGCTGATGACAAACTTATTTCAGGGACAGATTCAGCAGAGGAGTATCTCAAATCATTCATTGAGGAAAATTTCAGGGCTGGCATTGCAGGGGATGACAATTATGATGTTGTGCTTGATCTGATACCCCTGCCCTATTCAGGAGACAGGCCCATAAAGATAAGCATAACCCAGGAAATCAAGGACACAAACAAAATGCAGATAAGCTGCAGGTACATGTATGATATGGATTTTGATGTGGAGGTAAATATAACCTATAAAGGCATGGAGCTGCCTGTCTTTAATGGAACGCAAACAGCATTCAGTCCTGTAAGCCTTGTGTTTTACGCAAGGGAGGCATGGGAAAAAACTTAAAAAACTAATGTTACAATATACAATAACAGACCATTAACAAAGATTTCAAGATAATGCAAGTGATGTGCTAAAGGCCGCTTCAAAGGGCCGATAGCTAAACAAGTGGAGGTGCTTTATATGGCAGAAGAACAGGCAAATGCAGAAAAAACTGAAAAGGCAGAAGTCAAAGAAGAAAAACCAAAGGCAGCGAAAGCTGATGACAACGTTGTTTACATAGGAAAAAAGCCAACAATGAGCTATGTGCTTGCAGTAATGACACAGCTGCAGAGCGGAATGAATGAGGTGCTTATAAAGGCAAGAGGCAGAAGCATTTCAAGGGCAGTGGACGTTGCTGAGGTTGTAAAAAACAAATTTATGGACGGTGTAAAAAGGGAGATTGACATAGGAACAGACACTGTTCAGGACAAGGAAAACAAGAAACTGAACATTTCAACAATCAGCATAAAAATATCAAAATAAATGGCCTGACAAGCCATAAGCAGTTATTGCGGCAATAACCGGAATTTCAGAGGTCTGGAAACAGACTTCTGTTTATTTTATTTTTTATTATGTTAATTAATAGTATGGTTAGAAACAATCACTCAAAAACTGAAATTTTAGGGGTTACAGTAACAATTATAGCTGGGCTGCTTGGAATTTATGGGCAAACTGTTAATCCGGAAGCTGGGTTTGTATTTTTCTTTACATTACTTATAGCCATATTACTCTATTATGTTATTTCATATCCTATAGACATATTCAAGAAAAGAATGAAACAGGTTGATAAAAATACTAATGAACTAAAGGGTATACGAAAAGAATTGAATGATATTAAGAAAGAATTAGATATTTATGGGGAAAATCTCTAATATAAATATGAGATTATCTGTTTTGGAAAAGGAGCGAAAAAATGAAAGCGGTCATAGATCCTAGATTAGTTTCAATTATTATAATAATAATTTTATTAGTTCTTTATCTTAGAAGTATCGGATGGGTATAATTATTTATTTTTTTCCTGACTTTATGGTGCCTGTTACCTTTGTGACATGGAAAACAACCCTGCTGTCGCCTATCTGATGTATCAGCGCCAGCCCCATTTTTACGGAATCCACGAATTTTACAGAGCATCTTATGAATCCTGTTTTCTGTCTGGCGTTCCACAGGTTTTTGATTATCCATACATTTGCCCTGGCAAGGTCTTTCTCACCCAGCCATTTCTCCAGGGAATCTGTTATGGCATTCCTGACATTGGAAAAATCCAGGGCGCCATCAGAATGTATTCTGAAAACAACATATCTTTTTTTCTCTCTCAGACTGGGCCTGGTTTTGAGGTTCATAAAAAACAACTCAATGTCTGTATATTATATAATCTTTTAATAAAATATATATCATGGAACTTAATGAAGCCCTCAGGAAGACAAGGGAGGTTGCTGAAGCTATAGACAGGAAAAAGGGAATTCGCTGGGATGCGAAAATAATGTTTATTAACCTTGTGGAGGAGGTAGGGGAGCTTGCCAATGCGCTGATTGTGGAGCATGGCAACAAACCCGAAAAAAGAAGGAAGTATGATTTAACTGATTCTGTCTGCGATATACTTTATGCGCTGCTGATGATTGCAGCACTGTACAGGATTGACCTTGACAGGGAATACCAGAAGGTTCTGAATGAGATAAAAGAAAGAGGTGAGAAGGGGGAATTTAGTGATTAAAATGGGCTACAAAATCTCAGTCAGGGAGTTTCTGGAAAACAGGAACATGGATCTGGAGGATTTTTATTCGGTGTTTTTTTCAGGGCTGAAAAGGATAAACAGGAAGCTGAATCTGTTTGTTGTGATGGAGAAGCCGGGCAGGGCTTCTGCCAGCGGCATGCTTTCGGGGCTGCCTGTTTCTGTTAAGGACTGCATATGCGTTAAGGGCATGCAGTCAGCTGCAGGCTCAAGAATTCTTGAGGGATACAGGCCACCATTTGATGCAACAGCTGTCAGGAGGGTTAAGGATTCCGGAGGTGTTATTATTGGCAAGACAAACCAGGATGAATTCGGATTCGGCACATTCTCTGTAAATTCCGGTTTTGGAATTCCAAAAAACCCCATAGACCCGTCCAGAACATGCGGCGGCTCATCCGGGGGTGCAGCAGGGACTGCAGCTGCCCTGGAGTATCCCCATATAGCGCTTGCAGAGAGCACAGGAGGCTCCATATCATGCCCTGCAAGCTTCTGCGGTGTGGTCGGGCTGACCCCGACATACGGGCTGGTTTCCAGGTACGGGCTGATTGATTATGCAAACTCGCTTGACAAGATAGGGGCAATAGGGAAACGTGTTTATGATGTGGCTCTCATGCTTTCTGTTATTGCAGGGCATGACAGCAGGGATTTCACAAGCCTTGATATAAAGCCGGAAAAATACCTGAACAGCCTTGATGCAGGAGTAAAGGGAATGAGAATAGGGGTTCCAAAAGAATATTTTGGTGAAGGTGTTGAGAAGGCTGTTGCTGAATGTGTATGGAAAGGTATAAAGGAGCTGGAAAATTCAGGGGTAGTGTATGAGGAAATCAGCCTGCCATGCACAGAGCATGCAATACCAGTCTATTACATAATAGCAGCAGCAGAGGCAAGCACAAACCTTGCAAAATTCTGCGGCATGAGGTATGGTGCATCTGAGCCTGTATCCGGCAGCTTTAATGAATACTTCTCAAAGGTAAGGAGCAAATATTTCGGCGAGGAGGCAAAAAGAAGGATACTGCTCGGAACATATGCCAGGATGGCTGGCTACAGGGACCAGTACTATCTCAAGGCAATGAAGGCAAGAACATTGATAATAAATGAGTTCAAAAAGGCATTCAAAAAATTTGATGCGCTGGTTGCCCCCACAATGCCTGTGATTGCACCAAAATTTTCCGAGATAAAGAGGATGGAGCCTCTGCAGCAGTACATGATGGATATACTGACAGTGGCTCCGAACCTGGCAGGCATTCCCATGCTTTCAGTTCCGTGCGGGAAGGTTAAGGGCATGCCTGTTGGCATGCATATAATGGGAAACTATCTGGAGGAGAAAAAAATCCTCAGGATTGGGAAGGCAGCAGAGGGATTGGAATGAAATTCAGCCCAGGGAAACCGCTGGAAGAGTTTATGATTGAAAAGAAAGGGAAAACTATTCATGTTAAATTCAGGTATCCCAGGATGTCTGATACTGAGGAAATAATGAGGTATATAAATGCTGTTACGAGAGAAACAGAATTCCTGAGAAACAACAAAAGGGTAACAAGGAAAGAGGAGGCAAAATGGCTCAGGGACACAATAAACGCAATGAAAACAGGAAAGAAAATCTACATAGTTGCGGAAATAAACGGCAGGATATCAGGCAGCGGCTCGGTTGAATCCATGGGCGGTGCAGGCTCTCATGTTGGAATCCTGGGCATTGCTCTCAGGGAAAAATACACAAACATGGGCATCGGAACAAGATTGATAGAGCTGCTGATGAACGAGGCAATAAAGATTGGCATTGAAGTTATAAAGCTTTCCCATTACGAAAATAACAAAAGGGCAAGGCATGTTTATGAAAAGCTTGGCTTCCGTCATGCGGGAGTGATACCAAAGGCAAGGAAAAGCAGAAATGGAAAATATCATGGAGAGGCAATTATGTACAGAATTCTGGTGTGAGTATGGAAGGAAAAAATCCAAAGGTCAGGATAGGACTGGAAACGCACATACAGCTGAATTCGCAGAGCAAGATTTTCTGCGGCTGCAGGAATCCTGTCAACCTGTCAGAGGAGCCGGAACCTAACAGCCTGACATGCGAAACCTGCCTTGGATTTCCAGGCTCAAAGCCCAGGACTAACAGGGCTGTTATTGAAATGGCTGTCAGGCTGGCGCTGGTTCTGAACGCAAGGCTTGCTAGGGAGACATTCTTCTCCAGGAAGACATACTTTTACCCTGATATGTCCAAAAACTTCCAGATAACCCAGTATGAAATACCCATAGCATCCGGGGGTTTTCTTGAGGTTTCAGGCAGGAAGATAAGAATTAAAAGGATTCATATGGAGGAGGACCCCGCAAGGATTGTGCATGTGGGCGGCTTTGGAGGCAAATACACGCTGATTGACTACAACAGATCCGGAATACCTCTGCTTGAGGTTGTTACAGAGCCTGATTTTTCAACCCCCGGGGAGGCAAGGGAATATCTGCAAAGGCTGGAAACCATCCTGGAATATCTGGGAATATATGATTCTGCAAGCAGAGCAGTGATAAAATCAGATGCAAACATATCCCTGGAAGGCGGGGCCAGGATTGAGGTAAAAAACATAACAGGCACCAGGGAGGTTGAGCAGGCACTGAAGTATGAGATTGTGAGGCAGCAGAACCTTGTCCGGAGAGGAGTAAAGGTTGAAAGGGAAACCAGGCTATGGAATCCGGAAATGGCAGCAACCCAGGGAATGAGGGGAAAGGAGGAGGAGGCAGAGTATGGTTATATTTTTGAGCCTGACCTCACAAGAATAACCAGGGATTTGTATAATGCTGAAAACATTAAAAAACAGCTTCCGGAGCTTCCTGACCAGAAAATGAAAAGGTTTGTGAAGCAGTACAGGCTTCCGGAAAAGGTGGCTGAGAGCATTGTTTCTGAGCTGGACCTGGCAAACCTGTTTGAGGATGTTTCAAAGAAGGTGGGGCCAAAGACAGCAGGCACATGGATTGCAGGATACCTGAAAAAAACCCTGAACTGGCACAATCTCAGGTTCAGGCAGAGCGGCATGAAAAAGGAATGGATTATAAGCCTGCTCAGGAAATTTGAAGCCGGAAGGATAACAGACAGGAATGCTGAGATGGTTATCCGGAAAATGGTGGAGGAGAAAAAGCCCCCCCGTGTTCTGATAAAGAAATACGGCTTCGGGAAGGCAAAACTGGACCTTGATAAAATAGTAAAAACTGTTCTGAATAATAACAGAAGGGCTGCAGAGGACTATAAAAAAGGTGAGAAAAAAGCTCTGCACTTCCTTGTGGGGCAGGTTATGAGAGAAACAAGGGGCAGGGCGGATGCCAGGGATATAAAAAAGGCCATATTGAGGCAAATTTAACATATGTCACAAATTTATGCTAATTATAAGATTCCAGAACCCTCTCAGGCTCAAAAACACCACTCAGGAATCTTTTCATTTTTCCATTTTCTATAATATCTGCCAGAATCTCATCATGCATTATGCAGAAATCATACTCATTCCAATCGCTGCCAATGTATTTCACCCTGCTTGTGTAATGGCATTCATCCGGCGTTTCATTTTCCGGTGATACCCCTTTGTTGTGAAAGGGGCAGATATCAGATCTTTTGCGTGTTTCCCAGGGCACAATATCAGATATCGTCCCTATAAATTCTTCATAAGGTATGATATAGAGATTCCTTCCAAATACTATCATGACATGTTCCTTATATCCCATACAATCAATTTATTCTTGAACGCAAAACATTTAAGCATGCACAAAGCAATTGAAAAAACCGGTTGGGGAATGCTTGCAACGTTTGTTCCAAACAAAAAAATCCCTGTATACAACTGGTATTATTACAAGGAGGGGTTTTCCAGGGAGCTGGTAATGAAGATTCTGGATTTGTTCAGCCCATCAGGAACTGTGCTGGACCCGTTCTGCGGGGTTGGAACCACGCTGGTTGCATGCAGGGAAAGGGGAATTGATTCGATTGGCTTTGATGTATCCCCATTATGCGTTCTTGCAAGCAGGGCAAAGACAAACAGCTATGATTTGTATGAGTTAGGAGAGGGAATAAAATTCATATCAGGCCTGAAATTCAAAAAACCGGATACAGGCTGGATTCCTGAAAGGTTCAGGAGGTTTTTCAAAAAAGAAACGCTTGAGGATGTGATTTTTTACAGAAACTCCCTGGAGGGGTTTGCCCAGCCGGTCAGGGATTTCCTTCTTCTGGGGCTTATTAATGCCGCCAACAAGGCAAGCTGGATGTACAAGGACGGTGCAGTGCTGAAAATCAGGAAAAAACCTGTTCCGCAGTTCAGGAGGTTTTATCTCAGGATTCTGAAGAAGATGCTCAGGGACCTGAAAAAAACAGAATTCAGGCAGTGCGAAACCATAGTAGAGGAGGGCGATGCAAGGAAGATGAAGCTGAATGATGAGAGTGTGGATGATGTGATAACCTCTCCGCCATACCTGAACAAGATTGAATATACAAAGATTTACAGCGTGGAGGAATTCTTGTTTTTCGGAAAGCCGGAAGAAAGAGGGCTGAGGAGCTTTATTGGACTGGATGCAAAAAACAATATTTCGGAAATTTTCCCGGAAACAAGGATGCCTGATATCGCAAGGGCGTATTTCCTGGATATGAAGAGGGTTTTTGATGAGCTTTACAGGGTGTGCAGGCCCGGATCCAGAATTGCCATGATTGTTGGGGACGGATGCTTCCCAACAGGGGTTGTGCGGTCAACAAAGCTGCTGCCTGAGCTGGCAGAACAGGCTGGCCTTGAAGCGAAAAAAACATATGTCCTGAACAGGAGAACATGCACAAGGGAAAGGGTAATAAAGCTGGGAAAAATGGATGAAAGCCTGTTAATCATGCTAAGGCCTTAAAGAGCTTTTATTAACAGAAAATCAAAGTATTTTAAGAAATACAATGCTGATAATACCAATATGGGCCCGTAGCTCAAAGCCTTTCTTTAGCTGAAAGACAGGCGGGCAATGGACAGAGCACCCGGCTTCGGACCGGGCGATGGATGTTCGAATGCCAAAGGTAAATGGAAATCATCCCGGGCCCATCAAACTTATAAAATATTATATAAAATAAGAAAGAAAGTACAATGGCTTAAACCAATCTAATCAGGCAGTCTAAGCTTTGCATGCCTCTGTGGCTCAGCGGTTAGAGCGCGGCGCTCATAACTTCTGGTTATGAGAACTGATTTCCAGATGAGGAAGAAACGCCGAGGTCGCGGGTTCGACGTTTGCGGGAAGGGCTTCCGCAGCACGAAAATCCCGCCAGAGGCATAAAACGCAAAGTGCAATGCCCGCCTATTTAAATAGCCCCTGGCGAGATGTAGATATGGGCGAGTGCATTTACAGATATGATGCTGCCCTGGCATCGATTATGCGCAGGGTCAAAGACTCGAAGGATCTTTCTTCGAGAAACAAGAAGATCATTCTGGGCTTCAGGGACGAATGCTTCGCAAACGGTCTGGGCAAGTCACGGGTCATTAAGTACACGTATCATCTTCTGAGGTTCGCTGCGTGGCTGCGGAAGGACTTCGACAAAGCCAATATAGAGGATATCAAGCGCATCGTGGCAGAGATAGAGCAATCCCCTTATGTTTTGTTCAGCAAGAAGGAGATGAAGACCTGCCTGAGGAAGCTGTATAAATGGCTGCGCAAAGCAGACGAGCTTCCGCCTGAGGTAAGCTGGATAAAGCTCAACCATAACAGGATAGAGCGGGTAAAGCTTCCGGAGGAACTCTTGACGCAGGGTGATGTCCTCCGTCTCATCAATGCCTCGGCCAATCCAAGGAATCGAGCCTTTGTGGCCGTCCTGTATGAGAGTGGCTGCCGCATCGGGGAAGTACTCACAATGCGCCTGAAGCACGTGAGTTTCGACCAGTATGGTGCCCAGATCATCGTGCATGGAAAGACGGGGTCCCGGAGAATCAGACTCATCCAGTCAGTTCCATACCTGACGGAATGGATCAATAAACACCCCCATAAGGATAAGCCGGGGTCGTATCTCTGGTCGGGAAAAGGGGAGCGTTACCTCGGCTACGCCGCCTGTCAAACACTTCTCGACAGACTGGGAAAAAGAGCCGGGATAAAGAAAAAACTGAATCCCCATAACTTCAGGCACAGCAGGGCAACGCACCTTGCGAACCATCTCACCGAAGCGCAGATGAAGGAATATTTCGGCTGGGTGCGTTCCTCGGACATGGCTGCTGTTTATGTGCATTTGAGCGGCAGGGATGTTGATGACGCCATTTTGAAGCTGAACGGCCTTAAACCCAGAGAGGGGAACGAGCGGGCTTCAAAACTTAAGCCAAGAATCTGCGTGAGATGCAAGGTGGAAAATCCAGCGACAAATCTTTATTGCAGCGTTTGCGGGCTTCCGCTGGACGAAAATGCTGCTTCCCAGATTATTAAGCGAGACCTTCAGAGGAAGGAAGCGGACAATCTCCTTGACAGACTGCTCGAGGACAACGAGTTCAGGCGGATATTCATACGGAAAGCGAAGCGAGCGTTGAGGGAGAGCCATTCCGGCGCGATCCGGTGACGAATAGAGGCGTCATTTGAGGAGGGGTTGCTTTGGAACCTTCCGAGCAACGGGAGGACGTGGGTCCGCCTCCGGGGTGCTTTGTGAGCACGACATTTGACAGAAACAAGGAGCGCGCATACACATGTTAAATCGCTTGGAAAGAGGGTTCTTCCGAGATATAATACAGTAAAGGCTATTTAGCAGGAGGTTGCCTTGGATTCAAACTATAGCGCCGCTGAATGTGGAAAAGTCCCGATTCCCCACACTAATTGTTACTAGCAGAGGAAGGGAGGTACAACATGGCATCACTCGAAATGCAAGGCCCTTATGATCTCGCGAACGCAGAAATCGACGAGCGAGTAACCCAGATATCGTGTGGCAACTATGCTCTGGGGTGGGTGTCCGGTAGCACCTTTTACGTGTCATATGTTGGGCGCTCGGATAAGGATGTAAATGACCGCTTGAAGAAGTGGGTAGGCAGGTACAAGAAGTTCAAGTTCAGTTATGCAAGCTCACCGAAAGATGCGTTCGAGAAGGAGTGCCGTAATTACCACGAATTCGGCGGTTCTGAGAAACTGGACAATGAGAAGCATCCTGAAAGACCTAATGGGACCGATTGGAATTGTCCAGTGTGCAACATTGTTGATTGAATCGATTTGCTGATAGAAGCCCACGCACGGAGATGGTAGCGCTGACTTCTTGCCCTCTTCTATCGTACGAACAACAGAGAACGGAGCGTAAACCCATCTTTACGAACCCCCTAATTTCGCTTCGTGTCACACGCGAACTGCCCCCCTCGTGGTTCCTGGCGAAAACATGTGACAGATAGCGGCAAGGTTAGAATCCATACAGCATATGCTAGCTGTAGGAGAACATGGACGAATGGCAGACAATAATGTGTTCGAGAATGACCGTCCACCCGAGGATAACATTGTCCCCAAAACGCAGATCGTCGTAGATGGAAACATATCCCCGAAGCGGCTTCGCGCGCTCGTGCAGCTCCAGTTGGAGGAGGAGCATCTCGACTACAAGGAGAGTTTTGACCTATCAAACCGCGCTGCCAAGAAACGAGCGAAGGTGGACCTCGTTTGCGACTTGGTCGCAATGGCTAATACAGGCGGAGGGTACGTTGTCATTGGGGTCAAGGAACACAATAATGGCACATTCACGGTCGAAGGCGTGGATGAAGCGTGTGTGTCGTTTCTGAAGCAAGAGTCGGTGCAGAACTGGGTAGATTCCTATGTTGACCGCACACTCAAATTGCGTGTTCGCGCAATCAAATGGAACGAGGATAAGACAGTAGTTCTGATTTGCGTGTTTCCAACGGTTCTGCCAGCGGTCTTTAAGAAAGACGGTCAGTATCAGGATTCCAAGACAGGTCGCGGCATCACAAAGTTCCAAACTGCAGAGCTTTTCGTACGACACGGTTCAAAAACAGAACGCGCCTCTTATGAAGACTGGTGCCGAATTGCTGAAAACATCAGGGAGGATGAGCGTGGTAAGTTGGTAAACGCTCAGTCCCAGCACCAAGACATACTTGACCGATTGGACATTATGATAGCCTTGGTTGGTGGCGCGCCCCCCTGCAGGCGCACGCTTGATCTTGCCTCTGGCAGTGCGGGTGACATCGAAGACCGAGTGGCACAACTCATGTCGTTGCAAAACCCTGTCGCATTCCGACGCGTAATTCGCAACGAGTTCAATAGCATTCGGACCTTCCTTAGCGACCAGCAAACAGTCGAGTCGCGGGAAGAGCTTCAGGAGTGCTTGGACCGCGACTTCGTTACCTTCGTGAGAAGGGTGTTCCCAATATGGGTTGCCGCAATTGAGTACAACGGCGAAGAGTTGGCCTCCACCCTTGCGGACCAACTACACAAGCTGTACTGCCGGTCACATTCTCTCCGTTTCAAGGCACCGCAGGAGCAATGTCGGCCGTTGTGGCTGCAAAGCAAGATACTGTTCACCGTCTACGTTTGTGGTGCCTTTGCGGTCATGCGGGATAAACCTGTGTACGCGAGGTGGTTTCTGGATCGAGGAAATCCGTTCGACTCCTACTGGCGGAGTCGTTCGTGGTTCCGCTACGTTCTCACGATGCTTGCCAGAGCCAAGCTGCTTGAGAAAAAGGGTTTGTGCGTTGAAGCGGTCGAGTTTGCCAAGAGTGACACGTATGTGGTCTCTCAGTTTGAGGACGAGGACGATCTCATAGGTGGCATATGCCGCTTCGACTTTCTACAGTGTGTTACTACGCTTCTTCGCATGAAGGACGTGCATGAGACGTATCCAAGTTTTGCTGCCTATCAGAAGGCGAAGATCGTCCCAATTGTTGAAGCTATCATTGAGTCTGCGAGCCAGGACCTGTGGATTCCGCAGGTGGCACCGGCGCCGCTCGCGGAGGCAATTGATGAGTTAGACAAGATTGCCGGCAAAGAGTTTGGCTTCTACTACGGCTGGGATTACGGTGAATGGGATAGCACAGTGGTGTCGGACTTCCTCCACAAACACAGGGGAACAGGAAGCGGTTGACCACGCCCTCGGTGCCGAGTAGGTAATGCCATCTCGGATCACTCAATTCCACCGGGGTCGCCCGTGTCGTTACGGAGGGGTTCAGCCAATTTCGACGATGGCCAACACTTGAGGTCAACGATGGCTCATATGTTAGCAGTGTTTGCAGTTGTCGCATACATGTTTGCCATCTTCCTCAGTTACTGGAAAGAGGGGAAAGTGCAGTAGTGGATAGAACCATATCTAAGAGAACCCATCTTAATGGCGCTTATCTCGGTTTACACGACTCAGATTGTTTTGGATGCTCTCATATCAGCATGTCTTTCAGTCTCAGTGAAGTCCATGGAGTGTCGTTGGGTTCGTCTTCCATAGATGTTTCCGTCGTCCGTCGTTGGCTAGTCGAGGCGTTCTTCTCCTATGCGCGTTACTGGCGAGGGACGTGCGAAAGTCTTATTCAAAAGGAAGGCAAAAATGGCAGAAGAATTTGTGATGTGGTATGAGGAACAGGAGTCGCGGGAGGATGTCCAAGAATCATCCGGGTATCAGCAGCATCAACAATCACGTCCCTGCACTCCCGGGTTCGTCTTACATCGTTCACCCAAACGAGCAGAACGGAGTGAGTACGGGCTGGATAGAATTGCTGAACGGCTTGTACCACACGCACAATGGCGAGTATCCATATCTCGATGCGCTTAACCGTCTGGACTCCCCGAGAGCACCCATCTCTACAGCGGCGGTTCCCTTTTCCACAGCCCTGGATCAACGGTTGAAACTGCTGAAAGATGCAGTCGAGGAACTGCGGTCGGGGGTGTGTGAACGAAAGACGATTCACCGCAAAATAGTCAAGGACGCTGAGCATGATATACGCGAGATTGGATTCCTTCTCAAGGAAATCAAGGTGTGGAAGCCGGGTGAGAACCCTTCGGTTGATAGCAGGAGGACGAACCTTGAGGCGCAGATTCTTACGAATCACAGAATAATATGGGCGGAATGGATTAGATGCTGGAAGGACGCCATGGCGGTGAAAAAAGAACTCCGCGAACTCCTGAAGGAGCAGCAGCTCATATCCAGCGCTTTGGCCGTCAAGAA
>JAFCEK010000052.1:0-3581 GCA_017609225.1 Candidatus Aenigmatarchaeota archaeon
GCAGAGATGTCTCTCGTCTCCTATACAAAGTAAGAGACAATATCTGGTTCAACAGCTGTTGCCTCGCCAAGAAAACCGCCGACTTTAGTCGCGGATATACGGAGGCAACATTATTTTAATTTTTCAATTTCCTTTGCCCTTTTCAAAATTTCTTTATAAATATTTTGAAGCTCTTTGTCAACTTCGGGATGTTCTGAAAGCATTGAGCATGCATCAGCCATATCATTATATCTTGAAACCTTTGCTGCTGTTATTCCTAAAAATACTTCAGCAACTTCAGGTTCCTCTGCATCATCAAGCCTGTGTTTTATGGACATTCCCATGGGAACAAGGGAAAGAACCCTGCCTGGAACAGCCCTGTCCCCTGAACCGCTGTCAAAACTCATGTATTCCAGGGCTGCCATGACATATTTTCTGGCCAGTCTTCTGTAGTCTTCCATGGTCTCAGGCCTGTGCAATTGTTCAATGAATTTTGACAGATACCAGACATTAAGCAGCATATAAATCACAACCTTAAGTAATGTTCAAAAGGTATTTAAAGTTTTCCCAAAAAATTCCCACTTTTTGGAATTAGCAGCATGAGAATCTGTATATGCAGGACTTTATGCAATGTTTTATTAAGGATTCTGCTAAATATTGTTGTGGCTGTTTATGCCGGAAAGGAAAGATACCATATGCGGCATGAAGGGCAGCATAAACCTGCAATAACAGTTCCCCAGATTTTGGTTCTGGGATACCTGTTTAATATGGTTTTGTGATAAAATGCCGCTTGGATTTGAAAGAAGGTTTGAAAGAAGGGTCAAAAGGACAATAATGGAGCATGGGCTGATTAACAAAGATGAGAGAATAGCTGTTGCATGCTCAGGAGGCAAGGATTCTGCTGTTATGCTTCATCTGCTTAACAAACTTGGCTGCAAAACAGAAGCAGTTTTCATAGATCTTGGAATGGGTTCATACACGGAAAACTCATTAAAATCTGCTGAGGAGTTGTGCGCAAAGGAAGGAGTGAAGCTCAGGAAAATTTCCTTAAAGAAGGAAACAGGAAAAACAATGCCTGAAATAATAAAAAATTCAGAAAAAAGCGGCATAAGTCCCTGCGTTGCATGCGGCACATTAAAGAGATATATTCTAAACAAAAAATCCAGGGAGCTTGGCGCTGACAGGATTGCCATGGGGCATAATCTGGATGATATTGCGGAAACAGTGGTCATAAGCATGATAACAGGAAAGATAGAGCTTGCCATGAGAATCGGGCCGGTAACAGAGTCATATGACAAAAGAATGGTATCCAGAATCAGGCCATTGTTTTTTTCAGAAGATTGTGATGTATTGAGGTACTGCAGGATAGCCAGGCTCCCGTTTTTTTCAGGAAAATGCAGGTATTCTTCAAACGCGCTGAGGCCGTTTGTGAGGAAGATGATTATACAGATGGAGGAAAAATGCCCGGGCGCAAAAAAGAACATTGTCAGCAATTTCATTAAAATAAAGGAGAAATGGAAGGGAAGCAGACCGAAACTGAAAAGCTGCATGCAATGCGGCGAGCCGTCACTGAAAAATCTATGCAGGGCATGCAGAATTATTAATGCAGCAGGAATCAGGTCATGAAAGATATGTGATGTGCCGGAATTCTTATTTAAATCAAACCCTGAAGGTATTATTATGAATCCGGAAAAAATACGCTCTGATTTCCCTGTTTTGCAGAGGCAGATAAACGGAAAAGGGATTGTTTACTTTGACAATGCATGCATGTCACTGAAGCCAAGGCAGGTTATAGAGAAGATAAATGAATACTATGAGAAGCATCCGGCATGCGCAGGAAGGAGCGTTCACAGGCTGAGCAGCGAAGTGGAGGAGGAAGTGCAGAACGCAAGAGAAGCCATGAAAAAGTTTATAGATGCAAAGAAAAGGGAGGAGATAGTTTTCACCAGAAACACAACAGAGGCACTGAATCTGCTTGCAAATTCCCTTGATTTGAATAAGGGGGATTGTGTACTCCAGACAGACAAGGAACACAGCTCCAATCTGATACCATGGCTTATCCTGCAGGAAAGGAAAGGGATTGAAAGGAGGTTTGTAAAGTCAGGGGAAGATGGGACATTTGACATGGATGCATTCCAGCAGGCGCTCACAAAGGATGTAAAGATTGTTTCCATGGTGCACACAAGCAACCTGGACGGGACAACAATACCAGCCAGGGAAATTGTAAAGGCAGCCCATGACAACGGCTCCCTGGTGATTCTGGATGCTGCCCAGAGCATGCCGCACAAGCCCATAAGCGCAAAGAAAATGGATGTGGATTTTCTTGCATTTTCAGGACATAAGATGCTGGGCCCCACAGGCACAGGGGTTTTGTATGGCAAGAAAGAACATATGGAAAAGCTAAAGCCGTTTATTGTAGGAGGGGAAACAATAAAATTCAGCACATATAATTCCTTTGAACTGCTGGAGCCGCCTGAAAAATTTGAGGCAGGGCTTCAGGACTATGCAGGCATTATGGGCCTGGCTGAGGCGGCAAGATATCTGGATTCTGTGGGAAAGGAAAACATAACAATGCATGAAGCAGAATTGAACAGAACAATAACAGAGGGGATAAAAGGAATTGAAGGGCTCAGTATAATAGGCCCTGAAAACCCGGAACTCCGCTCAGGTATAGTTTCATTCTTTGTTGACGGAATGGATTATCACCAGATAGCAATGCTTCTCAGCAGCAATGCCAACATAATGGTCAGGTCAGGTCAGCACTGCGTGCATTCATGGTTCAATGCGCATGGCATAAAGGGCTCTGTGAGGGCATCTTTATATCTTTATAACACAAAAGAGGAATGCAGAACATTTATAGAGGAGCTTGAAAAAATATTAAGGCTGAAGTGATAATATGATATGCGTTGTTGCCCTGGTTGTGCTTGCATTCATGAGCATATTCTCTGCAAAATACAGGTCATGGACAAGGGAGGCATTTGACTGCGTGTTAAGAAGGATAACAATAAGGCCATGCACAACAGGGTTTGATGAGAAGGTAAAGGCAAGGGTTACATCTGTACTTATGTCAAGAAACATGACAGTTGCAAGATTTGCCCACAGGCACTTTGAAACCATTGCATGGATTTTCACAATAATGTTCATTACATCCCTGCTCCTGGTTGTGAACGGGTTTGCCAATCTTCTGATATATGGAACATGCGACCCTGTAACAGGGGACTGCATATTCAATCCAGAGGGAGACCCCAACAGGGTTGTTTGTACTTTTGAAGGGCTGGAGCCGGAAAAAAGCGTGCCTACAATAGGCAATTTCAGAAACATAGAATCAGCAGGCATAGAGGGGAAGCCCCTGGTGTATTTTTTCGGGACAACATGGTGTCCGCACTGCGCCTGGGAAAGGCCCATATTCAGCAATATAACAGAGAAATTCGGGGGCTTTATTGATGCAAAGAAAGTGGAGATTGACCAGAGCTATGGAGAAGCTGATATGCTGGTATTTAAGCATTATTCCCCCGAAGGCAGGATACCTCTTATAGTGATAGGAGGCAAGTATTTCAGGATAGGCTCCGGAGAAGAGCTGGGGGATGGAAAGGAAAGGCAGG
>JAFCEK010000052.1:3595-9306 GCA_017609225.1 Candidatus Aenigmatarchaeota archaeon
ACAGCCATTCTTTGCAGCGCAACAGGCAGCCCCATAGAGGACTGCAGAAATCCGGATATACAGGAACTTATTGAAAGGATATGATTTTTTAATGATAAACACAAAATTAAAGCATGAAAAAAACATATGCTGTGTTTTCTGTTGTTTTTGTGCTTTTAATCAGCGGCTGCGTCCAGCAGGCAGGGGAAACAATGAATGAAACAGAAAACCAGTCGCTCCAGTTTGATGATGTATGGAAATCATGCCAGACAGATTCTGACTGCATGGAAACCCAGGCAGGATGCTGCTCATGCAGGAATGGCGGAACCCAGACAGCAATAAACAAGGTTTATCTGAATCTCTGGGAAGAGCAGATTTCAGAGAAATGCCAGGGAATATTCTGCATAACCATGTATGCATGCCAGGAAGGAAAGGCAGTATGCGATGCAGGGCAGTGCAGGTTCCTTGCAGTTCAGGAGGCCTGTGTGGAGCTGTGCGAGGCAGCAAAGGCAGAGGGCATGGTGCTTTCAGATGGTCCATGCCTTTCTGACAACAACCCCGAATGGGGAATAGAGAACTGGGTTTGCGATGTGGCCCATTCCCCCAGGCAGTCTGTGGACAACCAGCCTGAAAACCAGTGCCAGGAATTCAGGTCAGGAAAGGCAAGCCATTTCGTGGAAGTGGACACTGATTGCGGGTTTATAAGGGCGGTTTAATCAGCGAAATTCACAAGTTTATATCTTCCCTGATTAAAGCATACAACATCAAAATCACAGTCCAATTCATCCAGAAGCGTCTGAGAAATATCTCTGCAGAATGTTTCATTTCTCAGTCTCCATATTCTGTAATTTTCTCTATGGGAGTAATTCCCCATCACACCTAAAGCTGTTGCCCCTCTTCTTCTGCTGTTCGGATGCGTTCTGGTTGATAAAACAAGCGGTATTGTCTCTTCCAGTTCAGGATGTCTGACAGGATAAACAGAAACAAGATGAACTTTGCCATCAAGTCTTTTGATAAACTCATCATATGCAACCTCCATAAGGTCTGATGTGGGGTAATTAACAGTTTTTGTGGCATTGATTAATCTCTTGTTTTTCAGCTCCTGGAATGGAGTTGAAAGTTGGGGAACATTATCTGCACCGACTTTAGTGTACCAGTTGACATCATAAACCCAGACATTAAATATATAGGCAAGCCTGCCCAGTGAATTTTTAATTGCCCTCTGGAAATCAGTACTTAGCACAGGATACCAGAAGAAGTGGTTTCCTACCCTTTCCTTAAATACCCCCCTCACATGAGGGAAGAAATGCCATTCAAGAAACACATACCCTTTTATTTCAGACAACTCTTTAATATATTCCATCCATAAACTGTATTCTTCATGCTGATTACCAGCAGCTTCTGCAAATCTGGGTTTGTACTTTTTTTTAATTTGTGCATATTTCTCATTAGCATGGTCAGAATCTTCAAGGGCTTTCCTCATATTCTCTTCAGGCCATAATTCTGCCCTATAAGTCAGCTCCATCTGATTATAAGGCCTTGCTGTTGCAAACAAAGGGATTTTTTCCCCTTCAATTTCACAGTCAATCAGGGTTACCGGAACCCTTTCTGATTTATAGAGATTAAAATCCACAAAGAGAGGGGGTTCAGCAAAAAAATACTTATGCCTTCCAAATCTTACAATTCTTTCCATAAATTCATTAATATCCACCAGTTCTCTTGGATCCGGTGAATAATCCAGGTCCCACCAGAGGGGCTTGTTTATGTCTATCCACCCTCTTTGATGCAAAACATTCAAACCCATAAGAAGATAATGTATATAAAATATTTATAACAGCTTATGTTGAACCAGAAAATCCTGACTGAACTCAGAGGGGCTGTAAGGAAGCAAATTATAATTTTTAAATAATCCTTTCTATTTTTTAATATGTCTGAAGAATCTGAAGGTATGGACAAGGAAGACAGGGGGGATGCAGGGAATTATATTAACACTGCTGATGCAGAAGCTGTTGCAAGGGTTGTGAAGAACTGGCTGGGGAATCCCATATCCAGGAGTTTTTTGAGGCTGGCTACAGGAGACACAATGGAGGGCCCGAGGCTGGAGCTGCTTCTGAGGAAATACCTGGGAGATAATGTTAATTTTCATGGCATAAGGGATGCCCTGGGATTCAGGGTGGTAAAATTTGCAATAGACAAGGGGGCAGACTCTTTTGGAGTTACAAAAGAGCAGATGGGAGAGGCACTGAGAGAGCCTATATTCAGGAGGGCACTTGTAAACATTCTGGAGGGCATAGCCAAGTTCGGGGTTCAGAGGCCACAAACCACTGTTGCTCCTTTCCTGGTTGTATGGAATTTCACCCATATATGCAATCTGAGATGCAAGCACTGTTATGAAAACTCTGACGGCACATTTCTGCCTGATGAGCTGACCACAGAAGAGGCAAAAAAGGCAATAGATATGTTTGAGAAGGCAGGAGTGGTTGCCATTGCCTTTTCAGGCGGAGAGCCGCTTCTGAGAAAGGATTTCTTTGAGGTGGCAAGATATGCCGCGGATAAGAATTTCTATGTAACCGTTGCCTCAAACGGAACACTGATAACACCAGAGGTTGCCAGAAAAATAAAAGAGGCTGGAGTCCAGTATATTGAGATAAGCTTTGATGGCTTTGAAAAGGAGCATGACAGGCTCAGGGGCGTTCCTGGCGCCTGGAAAAAGGCATGCGAGGGCATAAAAAACTGCGTTGCAGCAGGTCTGGACACATGCGCTGCCACAACCGTAACCAGATACAACCTGAAAATCATACCCAAGATGGTGGAGTTTGTGGAAAAAGAGCTTGGAGCAAACAGAATGATTATGTTCAACTTTGTGCCAACAAGAAGGGGAAAGGAGATTGCAAATGCGGATATAAGCCCTGATGAAAGAGAGGAGCTTCTGAAGTTTCTCTATTCAAAGCTTACTGACAAGACATGCAGGCTGCAGACACTGAGCACAGCACCCCAGTATGCAAGAATTGCGCAGGAGTTTGGCACAGGCCCTGCCGTGGCTACGCATTTCACTAACAAGGCAGCAGCCGAGGCATTGCAGGGAAAGGCAGCAGCGCTGGGAGATTTTATCGGGGGCTGCGGTGCAGGCAGGCTCTACTGCGGCATGGAGCCGAACGGGGATATATTCCCCTGCGTTTTCATACCCATAAAGATAGGCAACATAAGGGAGCAGAACATAAAGCAGATATGGGAGAAATCCCCTGAACTCAGGATAATAAGGGAAAGAGAGAAGTTTGAGGGCTGCGGCACATGCAAATATGTTTACTCCTGCGGTGGCTGCAGGGCAAGAAGCTATGGCTATTTCGGAAAGCTGGACGGGCCTGACCCCGGATGCATAAACAACAGAAAATACTGGGAGGAGCTGCAGAAGGAAAAAACACATAAAGTTCAAGAATAAAAAGCTTATATCCAACAATTAAAAATGATAACAGATGATGTAAGGAGAACAGCAGAGCAGTACCTGAAAAGCAATAAAATATCTGTTCTGGGGCTGGGATTTCCGTACAGAAACGGCAGCAAATGGCAAATACAATTCACAACCTTTTCAGGAAGCTATGTTCTGGAAATAGATGACAGGACAGGGGAAATAAAACCCTCTGAGGATGCTTCAGAACTTATAAGGAAAATCAATTTTTGAGTTTTTGTTTTTCAATTATTCCTGCATGCAGGCATGTTTCATACATTCCCCATGCATAAATCACTGCCTCAAATGCCCTTACAAGGTCTCCCTTTTTTGAGAAATACCTGCAGTCCGAGATATAGGCATGTATATTCTCCATAAGCTGGCTGAACTGTTTTTTGTCAAGCTTTCCTGTGCTTTTCACATACTTTATTTCTTTTTCCAGCCTCTCAAGCCATTTGCTGGTTTCATGCCTCAGCTCGGTTTCTGTTGGCTCTTTTTTCATACCATCATTTATTATATTGAATATATTATTATTTACTAGATACATATCATATACTGGATTGGTGTTGCCATGCCTTACATATTAAAGCTTGATTCGGTTGGAAAGGATACAACTGATGTTGGCGGAAAGGCTGCAAATCTTGGCGAGATGATAAAGGCAGGGCTTCCTGTACCCCCTGGATTTGTGATAACAACAGAGGGCTTTGAAGCCTTCCTGAAAGGCGGTGGGCTGAAGGAAAGGATAAAAAGCATACTGGATTCCATTAACACAGAGAATGTGGATGAGCTGAGGTCAAAATCAAAGGAAATAAGAGAACTCATTCTGAACTCCGGGGTTCCGGAATTTCTGAGGAATGCCATATCAGAGGCGTACGAGGAGCTTTCTGTTGGAAAGGAGGTTAAGGAGCTTGGAGGCGCTGCTCTGGACCTTGTAAAGGCAGGCAGAGACAGGGCGTTCGTGGCTGTGAGAAGCTCAGCCACCTCAGAGGACCTTGCATCTGCAAGCTTTGCGGGGCAGCTTGAGTCCATACTGAGCGTGCAGGGAACAGACAAGCTGATAAATGCAGTCAAGCAGTGCTGGGCAAGCCTGTTTACGCCAAGGGTTATCTTTTACAGGAAAAATATGGGGTTTGGGGATTTCCCCAGCATGGGGGTTGTTGTGCAGAAAATGGTTAATTCAGAGAAATCAGGGGTTATTTTTACTGTAAACCCGCTGACAAACAACACAGATGAAATAGTGGTTGAGGCAACATGGGGATACGGTGAATCCATTGTTTCAGGGCTTATAACCCCGGATGAGTATGTGCTTTCAAAGGAAACAGGCGAAATAATCAGCAAAAAAACAGGGAGAAAGCTCTGGCTCAGAAAAAGAGATGAGATGACAGGGAATGTTGTCACCCAGACTGTGGACAGGGACAAGCAGGAGGCAGAGGTTCTTGCAGAAGGGGAGCTGAAGGTTCTCTGGGAGCTTGCAAAAAAGGATGAAAACTATTACGGAAGGCCGCAGGATATTGAGTATGCAATAGAAAAGGGCAGGATATTCATTGTGCAGACAAGGCCTGTAACAACCCTGAAGGAGCCAATAATGCATGAAGAAGAAGCAGAACCAGAGGGCGAGGTGCTGGTTGAGGGCATGGGCTCTTCCCCAGGAAGGGCAAGCGGAACAGTCAGGATTGTTTCAAACATAAACGAGATAAATAAAGTGGAACAGGGCGATATTCTGGTTACCAAGATGACATCCCCGGACATGGTGCCTTTTATGAAAAAGGCAGCAGCGATAGTGACAGATGAAGGAGGAAAAACATGCCATGCTGCCATAGTGAGCAGGGAGCTTGGCATACCCTGCATAGTGGGCACAGGGGATGCCACAATAAAACTGAAAGAGGGCCAGCATGTAACTGTTGATGCATCAAAAGGAAGGGTTTACACAGGGGTTAAAGAGCTGGCGGAGGCAGAGCCGGGTTTTGAGCAGAAAGAAACCATGGAACCGGATGAAACAGGCCATGCAGCCAGAACAGCAACAAAGATAAAGGTTAATATAGCGTTTCCGGAAACAGTTGAAAAAATCCCAATAGAAGATGTTGATGGGGTTGGGCTGCTCAGGGCAGAGCATATGCTTGCAGAGTCAGGAAAGCACCCGGCATACCTTGCCAGGGAGAACCCGGAGGAGCTTGTAAACATAATTGAGGAAAAGGTGGGGAAGATAGCAAGGGCATTCCATCCCAAGCCTGTATGGTACAGGAGCCTTGATGCCAGAACAGATGAATTCCAGGAGCTTGAAGGGGGG
>JAFCEK010000052.1:9323-13882 GCA_017609225.1 Candidatus Aenigmatarchaeota archaeon
AATAAGAAGAAGCCTGGAGCAGAAGGAAATATTCAGATGCGAGCTTGAGGCACTGAAGAAACTTGCCGAAGAGGGACTGGATAATGTTGCGCTCATGCTTCCCTTTGTAAGCAGAGTGGAGGAATTAAGAAAGGCAAAGCAGATGATTGATTTCCCGATAAAGCTGGGCATAATGGTTGAAACCCCGGCGGCAGCGCTGAAGATAAAAAGCTTCTGCAGGGAAGGAATTAACTTCATATCAATAGGTTCAAATGATTTAACCCAGCTCACACTGGGGGTGGACAGGGACAATGCAAAGATATCAAGGCTTTACTCAGAGATGGATCCTGCTGTGCTGAAACTTATAGGGAATGTGATAAAAACATGCAAGAAATTCGGTGTGAAAACATCGCTATGTGGTGAGGCAGGAAGTATCCCGGAGATGGCTGAAAAGCTGGTAGAGATGGGCATTGACTCCATATCAGTGGAAATGGATGTTGTTGAAAAGATAAGGGAAACGGTTGCCAGAACAGAAAAGAAGATACTGCTTGACAGGGCGAACGGCTTTGGCTGATTTCTGCGGCAATTAAGATTTAAATTAGTTCTCAGACAAAACTAGTATATGAGGCCTGTATTTTTGCTTGGTATTCTGTTTGCTTCCGCTTTTCTTATCATTTCTGTTAGCGCCCAGGAATGTACGATTGATGTATTCGGGCTTGATGTTTCAGGCAATACAATAAAGGGCAAGGTTAGGAACACTGGTGATATTAACCAGAGCATAAGCTATGGAATTTTTGTGAATGATGCTCCTGTCCTGAATGAAAGCATTAACCTTACCCCGGGCAGCCTTAAGCTGATTGAAAAAACCCACAGCTTTGATACAGGGGAATACAAAATAACCCTGAACGCAAGCTCTGGTTGCGGCGGATGGGATTCAGAAAACATGTGGCATCTGATTTTTGAGAAATATGAATGTGAAAACCCGCACGGCCTGCAGGGAGAGAACAGATGTGACTATGCAAGCAGGCAGTTTCAGGTGTGCAGCAACGGTGCATGGAATGTTGTTGCAGAAAATGACAATGAATACTGCTGGAACTGTCCCAGCACATGCGGTGATGGTGCATGCAACTGCGGGGAAACCATAAGCTCATGTTACATGGACTGCATTCATGGAAGCTGCTCCCAGGGATATCTTGATGAATATCAGTGCAGGGAAAGCACACTGCAAAGGAAATACAGGTATGCAAACTGCACTACTGAATGGAGGGACCTTTATGCATGCGTGTATGGCTGTGCCGGCGGGCAGTGCGAATCCTATCCCGGGCTTCCCGGATGCTCTGTAACAATAGAAAGCCTTGACCATACAAACAATGTGCTGTACGGGAGAAGCACCTACACAACCTCAACAGTGAAAAACACAGGAAACATAACAACACTTGTTAACCTTACATTCTTTCTGGACGGGCAGCTCAGGGAATATTACAAAAAAGCCCTTGGCCCGGGCAGCAGTTTTGTAAAAACATTCAATTTCAATCCGGGGCGCACAGGTTCTCATTCAGTAAAACTTAATGCCAGCGCAAGATGCGGCTACAGCGATGCAAGAAGCTTTACGCTTAATGTGGTTTCAACCTCTTCAAGCCCTGCATGCAACAACAATAATGCATGCGAGCCCTTCAGGGGTGAAACAGAGGAAAACTGCCCTGCCGACTGCGGGGCTGCGAGAGGGGAAACGAATGTAAGCATATATCCAAACCAGATGGATATAACCCTTTACACAGCAAAGGTTGTTTCTGTTGATATTGTTTCAGGCATCCCTCAGGAATTCAGCATTTCAGTGTCAGGCATTCCGGAGGAATGGCTCAGCTATTCAGATAGGCTGGATGTTGCCCGTTCAAGGGTTGCATATATTTACATAACGCCCCAGAAAATCGGGCATTACAACCTGAGCGTGAATGTGCATGCAGTTTCCGAATCCCTTGATTTTGGCAGGGAAATACCTGTTTATGTAGCTCCTGTTTCCAGTGAGGACATACAGAAAGGAATACTGGGGCAGGTGCTGGACTTTATTTCAGGCATATTCTCGTTTCTTGCAACCAACCTTATAGCGTTTGCGCTTATTCTTATAATCATTATAGTTATACTAATCTACATAGGGCATAACTATCTCAGGATTGATATTTTTTAGGATGTGTTATATGATTGCCGGAAAACGATAAGTTTAAAAATGTTTCGGTTTGTGAAACAGTTTTTTTGTCACGGAAAGGTTTATAAAATTAACTATCTATATTTGGTTATGAACAAGATATGCATTTTTGCTCTTATTTCGGTAGTGGTTCTGGCAGGTTTCATGGGCTCTGCCCAGGCATACAATGAAATAGGCCTGGAAGTAACAGACCCTGTTGGAAACTCGATAGGAACAGAAACAAATCCTGTTGAGGTCTGCCCATGCGTTCCCATAACACCTGAGCTTGTTAAGGTTGTTGTTACAAACTCAGGAACGGAAACAGATACCGCACATCTTTCGCTTGAAGTTCCTGAGGGCTGGACAGGCCAGATACAGAGCACCGTTACCCTGGCATCCGGAGAGAGCCAGGCACTGTCCCTGCTGCTTATAAACCCGCCCGGCTGCAATGTGCAGGCAGGCGATTATGTTGCCAGGATAACAGCAGAATCCGGAGTCAATTCACAGGCAAAAACAACAAAGGAGCTGCACATAAGAATAATGAAATGTTATTTTGTTTCTCTGGATGCAGATCCGGAAATAAACACATGCACAGAGGCAGAACCTGTAACAGTTGATGTTAACATTACAAACGAAGGAAAATGGAGCGAGGTTGTTGACCTTTCTGCAAACATTGAATGGGCTGAATTTTCAGAAACCACATTAAATCTTGCTTCAGGCGAGACAAAAACAGTTCAGGTTGTTCTGGACCCGCCGGAGGGGTTTGTTGGAACACAGAATGTTGAGATAAAGGCAGAATCCCAGATATCCTATGCATCTGATACAAAAACAACAGAACTTAATGTGCTTGACTGTTATGATTTTGAACTTGGGCTTGAGCCTGAAGAGGCGGAGGTATGCATTGCAAAAAAAGCTGCATATACCCTGAAAATAAAAAACACAGGAATCAATGCAGATGTTTATTCAGTATCATCCCCTGAATGGGTTTCAATAGACGGAACCGCGTCTGCTGGGCCTGATGAAACAGCAGAAATAAATCTTGAGATTGCAGCAGAGCAGGCTGGGGAGAGGGATTTTGAAATAACAGTCAGTTCGCAGAATGATGCTGAACTCAGCAAGACTGTTAGTGGCGTATTAAAGGTTAATGAATGCAGGGATGTTGTTGTGATTGCATCGCCTTCAGAGGTAACAGCATGCCGGAATATACCTGCGGATTTCAATGTTATTGTAAAAAACAGGGGAACCGTTGAAGATGTGTTTGAATTAACCGCAACATCAGGCTCGCTGGACAAAAACAAGGTTGTGCTTCCGGCAAAACAGTCAGAAGAGATCAGCCTTAATATTGACACATCAGATATGGAAGAGGGGGAATATGAGATATCTGTAACAGCAGCAACATCTGATGGCAGTGTTTCAGATACATCTGTTGTAAAGCTGATTGTTGAGAACTGCTACTCTGCAGAACTTACAGTTACTCCGGAGAATCAGAGCATATGCAGATGCACATCAACCGATTACAATATAAGGATTGAAAACACAGGCGAGCTTGCAGACAGATATACTGTTACCATGGACGGTTTTGAAAAAGAGGTTTTCTTGGAGTCAGGAGAAAGCGAAGAGTTTGCAGTTGAATATCCAATAACATATGGCCCGGGAGAAAGCAGGGAAATAACAGTTACAGCAGAATCTGATAATGTAAAGCTGGAAAAAACAGTTATCCTGGGCATAAAGCCGGAGGAAGAGTGTTTTGATGTTGAGCTTTATGCTGAAGGAGTGCCAATGGTTGACGGCGCTGCAGCAGTTGAGGTATGCAATTCAACAGTGGTTCCTCTTAAAATCAAAAACACAGGAGAAAGAACAGAGATATTCCTTCTTTCAGTTACAGGCCCAGACTGGATGTATATAGTACCTGAAGAGGTTCTCACACTGCCTGGGGATGAAAAGGATGCATACCTTTACATAGCACCGCCGTATGGCGTGGAAACAGGGGTATACTCTGCATTTGTAAATGTTGAATCTGCAAACCTCCAGAAGGAGCTGAAGGTTGTAGTAAGCGTTGTGCCGAATATCACAGAGGAAAACATAACCATAAAGAAACCCGGCGAGAAGATAACAATTAATCTGACAGGAACCAATCTTACAGGAGGCGTTATAACAGGGGAGGAGAGGCCTGTCTGGAAAACAGCTGTTGTGGCAGTAATAACAGTTATAATAATACTGATTCTTGTAATAAGGTTCGTGTTTCTGATAAAATAAGGTTTAATAAACTTTTCCGTCCAATTACCCAATGGTTTAAATTACCTGAAAAGCTTTTAGGGCTCCTTTGGAGTCCCTGTTTTTGGTAAAGGTTTTCCCAACAACTAACCAATGGTTTAAATTACCTGAAAAGCTTTTAGGG
>JAFCEK010000007.1 GCA_017609225.1 Candidatus Aenigmatarchaeota archaeon
GGCCTTTTTCTTACGGACGCTTGCGCAAGTCTCAAGAAAAACCCCTGGGAAAAAGAACATGCTGATAATCTCTTTAAGGCCTTTTTCTTACGGACGCTTGCGCAAGTCTCAAGAAATTAAGAAATCCCCTATAACTAATTTAAAGTTTTCTGCGGTTTTTTTATTATGAAAGACATTTTTCGCGAAATGGCTAAATTAAAGGGAACAGGCAAATTAGAGGAAATGCCCAGCACAAGAAGGACATTTATGAGGTTTCTTGGCTTGGGGGCAGCTGCTGCAGGCGTGGCTGCTGCTGCATATTTCTGCGATTATTTTTTAACAGAGCCACCCGATTACATACTGGAAGATAAAGAGAGAAACGGAATATATGGTGTTTACATTAATGCTCATGAAAAGATAACATATGTTTTTGTTTACAGGAAAAACAGTTTTTTTCCTGAACACAGGGAAATAGTTAATGCTGAAGAGCAGGATTTTGTAGATATTGAACTTGAGGGGCTTAAATACAGCATTCCGCTCAAAAAAACCCGAAAAATGCAAAGAATAGGGGGAATACAGCTGAAAGAGAGATAAACTACCTTTCCAGGTCTTTCCTGCTCATAATAGCCACAGGGGATTCAAGCTTCTCTTTTTCCATTCCCACAAGGAATTTTATGCCCTTTTTCTTGGCTATGCTGTTCATCCTGAAGTCAACAACACCGTCAAACACTATTGCATATGGATTCTCCAGCGTTTTTATGGTGTTGAACAGCTCCGAGACAGGAACCTTTCCCATAAGCTGCAGCCTGTCATCAAAAATGCATGCTGCCCTTGTTCCAACAAGCTCTTCAAGCGTTTTTTTGAAAAGCTCTTTTTCTTTTGGCTTTGGTGCAGGGCTTTTTGGAGTTCTTCTTCTGAATTCCATTCTTCCCGCGCCTGCCCTTTTGTCTTCATGCCTCCTGAAATTGTTTTTTCCCCTGAAGTTGTTAAGCCCTGAAAGGAACTGGTCTGCAGGCATTTTGTCCCTGAGCGTCTTGTATGTCTCCTTTTTTGACAGGTCTTCAACTTCCTTGCCTTCAGGTGCCTGCGCCACAAAATCAATGTCTGCCTTCTGTATAAGCTCTCTTGCTATAAGTTTTCCTCCCCTGTCACCGTCAACCAGGAGCGTAACCACCTTTTCCTTTGTGAGGGAAACAATGGAATCTGTTATGTTTGTGCCCTCAATAGCTATTGTGTTCCTTATTCCGTATTTGAGCAGGTTCAGAACATCTGCCCTGCCTTCCACTATTATTATGTTGTCAGAGTCAGCCAGATTGGGCCCGCATGGCAGCCCATGATATGTTGTTATTTCATCTGTTCTGACAGCCTCCTTTATCTGCTCTGAAACCTCTTCAGTGTCAGGCATCCCTGACTCCATAAGCCCTTTCAGTATGTCCTTTGCCTTGTCAACCACATATTTCCTCTTTACAGACCTTGTGTCTTCAACCTCAACAAGCTTTATCTCCGCGGTGCATGGGCCCACCCTTTCAATGGTTTCCAGCGTGGCGGCTATTAGTGCAGTTTCAGCTGAATCCAGGGAGCTTGGTATCACTATCTCCCCCTCGGATTTTCCTTCAGAACTCTTTATCTTAACCTCTATTCTTCCTATCCTGCCTGTTCTCTGCAGCTCTCTCAGGTCCAAGTCAGAACCCAGAAGGCCTTCTGTTTGTCCGAATATTGCCCCTATCACGTCCGGCCTTTCTATAACACCTTTGGCCTTTATCTTTGCCCTTATTATGTATTTTGTGGATGTAGGCGCTAATTTTGCCATAAAGATCACCTCTTCTAGCTAAATCTATACTTCCAAATTCCTCTATTCTGGATTTTCCAAATCCCATCATTTTAATCCTTAATCTTCTGTTTAAACGGATTTTTCGGGCTTCAAAAAGAGTTCTAAGCTTGGAGGCAAGCTTCTTGCCTTCCTTGTCAAAGTCAGTAAGCATGACAACCTCTCTGATGCCTGCTTCCTTTACAATCTCAGCAAGCTTATTGAGAGGCCTGTTATTCAGAGGGATGATTTTTTTTAATCCCAGTTTTTTCAAAGCTTGAACGTCTTTCTTGCCCTCAACAATTACCGTTCTTGTTTTTAATTCCTCAAGGGTATTTATAAAGCTTTCGTACTCCCTCTCGGAAACAAACATGTTTTTCTTCATAAAACCGGTTATTTAATTATGCACATGAACAAATAAAACCTTACCTGCGCGTTAAATTCCCTTATGATAAACCTCATCATGATGCGCCAGATTATGAACAATTACAGCATTTCTTTTCTCTTCTATTGAAAATATCAGAACAAAGGATTTTTCAATATGAACCCTTCTCATATTCTGAAGAGGGGCTTTCAGTTGTTTATACCTGTATGGGTTTTCCAGAATTTCCTCCAGTTTTTTCATTACTATTTCAAACCGCTTTTTGTTTTTCTTTGCAAGCTTTGCAAATTTCCTGTCAACGGTTGATTTGATTTCAAGAAAATACATCTACTCCGACCTGTATCTTTTTCTCAGGTTTTTTATGCTGCCAACTTTAATAGACTTTTCCCTTTCTATCCTTTTCATTTCTTCAACAAACTCGGGTCTTAATTCAGGCTCCAGCACTTCCTCTTCATACTGGATAGCCATAACATTTATGGCCTCGGATTTGTCATGCAGACCAAACTTTGCCTTCACAATATTCAATATCCTGTTGGCATGTTCATCTATATCCACCATGGCTTTAACCATATATATCACCTATATATAATATATATACCATATATATAAATCTTTAAACAAATAAAACCTTATTTTTTTCTTTTGAGCCTTATCCCTTCGTGTTCATCGGTGAGAAAAATCACAAGCTCCGGCAGATTTGCAGTTATTTCATAGCGGCTCCCCCTGTCCTTCACGCAGCCACTGCCATAATCCTTTCTAAGCATCCGTGCAATTATCTCTGCTGTTTCCCTGTTTCCCTCATCAAATTCCAATACATATCTTGCCATGCTTCAAATTTTTAAAACTTATGTTGAACCAGAAAACCATTGTTTCAAACAATGGATGTATGGTTCTGGTTCAACAGCTGTTGCCTCGCCAAGAAAACCGCCGGCTTTAGTCAGCGGATATACGGAGGCAACATTATATGCAATCGGCTTCGGGACACCTAAAACAAAAAGATATAAAAGGAACAATAATTAATTTATGAAAATGAGGAAATAAAATGGCAAACTTTCAAGCAAAGATATTCAATAAAAAAGCTTCTGACCCCAAAAACAAGCCAGACCAGATTATAGAAGCTATTGCATTAAAGACCGGTCAAAGTATCGCAGATATTGGTTCAGGAGGGGGTTATTTTTCTCTGCGATTTGCCAAGATAGTTGAAGAAGAAGGAAGAGTTTATGCAGTTGATACAAAACCAGAATTTTTAGAGTATGTCAAAAATAGTGCCGGAGAAGAAGGATTGGATAACGTTATACCAACGCTTGTATCGGGAGATAAATTAAATTTGCCTGAAAAAAGCTTGGATTTAATATTCATGCGTAATGTCACCCATCACATACCAAATCGAGTGGAGTATTTTAAGAGTCTAAAACGATTTTTAAAACCCGATGGGAGAGTTGCCATCATTGAATATAAAAAAGGTAGAAGTTTCACTTTCCGTGGATTGTTTGGACACTACCTTCCTAAGGAAACCATCGTTCAAGAAATGAAAGAGGCAGGTTATTTGCTGGAAAAGGAATTCAATTTTTTACCAGAACAACATTTTACAATTTATGCAGTGAAAAATGAAGGATAAAAGGATAATTTGTAATGTTCCCAAGTAAAAACATATAGAAGGAAACAATAATTAATTTATGAAAGGAGGTAACAAAAATGGAAAAAGACAAACTGCGAAAAATCGTTGTTGCTGTGCTCTCAGTAATAGTAACAATAAGTGTAATAGCATATCTCAATACGCTACCAAAACCAGTTTTTGAGAAACCATACTGGATTAGCATTGTTGCATTATTATTCCTGTATTGGATAATTTTCATCAACTGGTATGCAAAACGCAAAAGAAAATAAGCATGGCGTCCCTTCGCCGACTCTTCGGATTGCTTTGCAATCCTCGTCCCTATCGGGAGCGTATAACACCTATTAGTGTCGCATGGCGGAAGAAACCTGCTGTCTTCAGACAGTAGATGAATTCCGTAACTGATTTCTTTTTGCAAAAACAAAAAAATAAAACAGGGAGCGAAAACTGCCCCATGCAAAAGACAACCCAATTAGTTGTAGGTTTTGCTCCCTTATAAAACTAATGGGTGATTTCTATGAGGATAGATTTGGTCAGAAGCAGCCATAGCGTTGGGCGAAACCTGTGGATATTCGAGTGGTGCACCAAATACCGCTATAAGATGATGCGCAAAAGGAGAACATGAAGCTGGTCGAGGTATGCATAAGGTGGGCAGCACACAGGCACAGCATACAGATAATCGCAATCAGGTGTTGCCAGACCATGTGCACATGGTTGCACTGTTACCCAAGGGAATGAACGAGGAGAAGCTGTGCAGTTACTCAAGGGAGCATCGGCATGGAGACTCTTCCGTGTCAAAGACGGGTTTGCTCTGATATATCCCAAAAGGCATTTCTGGAGCAGGGAATACTTCGCCCATACAGCAGGGGTAACATATCTGCAGACCCAGATAGACTATGTTGAAAACCAGGAGATCCACCATGCAGTTTTCTACACGGTGTAGGAAGCCCCCTCTATTTTTTATAACATAATAGTTGCTAATCCTAAAAATGCAAAAAATCCAAAAACATCTGTTGCAGTTGTTATAAAAATGGTTGCTGATGAAGCTGGATCTTTTCCCATTTTTTTCATGATTAAAGGGATAATTGAGCCAAAAAAACCCGCAATTATGAGATTAATAATCATTGCTAATCCGATAACTAATCCGAGCATTGGACTTTTGTTCCACAAAATAGCCACGGCAGCAACTAAAATACCATTTATAATCCCATTTATTCCGCCTGCGAGAATTTCATTAAAGATAACTCTTTTGCCTGTTTTCAGCTCAATCTCTTTTAATGCTAAACCCCTAACAACAACTGCCAAAGTTTGGGTGCCTGCATTTCCGCCCATGCCTGCTACTATCGGCATATAAACAGCTAACAAAACAAACGCGGAAATTGTTTCTTGAAAAAGACCTACGACAGAAGCAGCAAGAAATGCTGTGACAAGGTTAATAATCAACCATTTATATCTGTTTTTTACTTTTGTCAGTGCAGAATCTAAAACATCTTCTTCTTCGCTAACACCAGCAAATTGACGAAGATTATTTGCCGATTGCTTTTCTATTAACTTAAGTATATCGTCAGAATAAATAATACCCAAAATGCTATGGTCTTTGTCCAAAACCACAATTTTGTTATGCGGATGTTTTTTGAATACAGCAACAATTTCGCGTTCATTTTTGTCATATTCAATAGAGGGAATTTTTTTAACATATTTGTTAATCTTTTCGTTCTTTCTGGCTATGGCAAGAGTATGAGCTGGCAATTCTCCAATCAAAAATCCGTCTTCAATAACAAGAACGGCTGGGAATTTTCCAGTTCTTTTTTCATGTTTTTGGATTGTTTTGGAAAGCTGTTCAAAGGTGATGTTTTTATCTACCTCAACATAATCCAAACTCATTAAACCGGCAGCAGTTCTTGGATTAAATTTAAGCAAAAATTCAATTTTTTCCCTGATTTTTTTGCCTAATTTTTTCAAGAGTTTTTTACTTCTTTTAGTGTCTATGCTTTGTAATAAATCAGTTGCTTCATCTGGATCTAAATAATCAAGAAGTTCTACTACTTCTTTATCACTTAATTTACTTATAATCTCTCGTTGTAATCGTTTTGACAAACTCAAAAGAATAAATCCTTGATTGTTTACAGGTATTTCCCTAAAAATAGAAATTCTCTTCTTTGGAGAAGATAATATTTCATAAACCAAATTGTTTTGTGTCTTCTTTTTTACCATCTTAATCACAATAATATTTGTTTCTTCTTAAATTTATCTTTTTTTCAGATATGAAAACCATATATATCATAGGCACTATAGAGGCTTCCGTTATTTAGCGAGCCAACAAAAATTGAAACTAACATTGGGCTTAAACGAAGTGCGAGGCATAGCCGAGCATTTGGGAAATTTCTACAAGAAATTTCCGTTTAAGCCGTGTTATATTCTCCGAGTGAAACGAGGACGAGGGATAGCCGCAGGCGGTTCTCACGAAATGAGAAATCCCGAAGAGTTGTGAGTTCGCCATTAAAATCAAAAGTATTTTAAAGAATATAGACTATAATTTATGATGAACTACAAAGAAATTTTCAAGCCAACTTTTGGAAAGATATTATTGACAATTTTATTAGTTTTGATACTCCCTAATTTCGCTTATTGGAGTTGTTGTTTAGAGTCGCCTTGTTCGGTTGAATATAAAGTCCATCTTGGTTTTGGAGGTCTATTACTTCAAACAGGTTTAATGATTCCAAGATGTGGAGAATTTACTTATTTTTATTTTTGGCCATTAAGCATATCAGTAGCTTACTTGGTTTCAAGTTTATTAGTTAATTGGTTCAAAAAACGGTAATTTTCGGCGGACTCACAATTGAAACTAAAGTTACATTCCAAATATCTCCGAATCTATCTCCTTCATATTTCGGAACTCTTATCAAATAGAATAACCCTCCAAAACCCTGTTTTAATTCTTTTTGTTGGAGACTCTGTGCCACTTGGTGATAAATATCAATATCTCTAATATCTGCACAACTTTTCCATGTTCTAAATTCAAGACTTCCCTCTCTTAAAGGTTCCTCTAGTTGTGCATTGATATATTCTATACATCTTTGTTCTCTTTCATTAAGTGCCATAATTTATGGAGGAAATTAATACTTTTTAAATCTTTTTGTACGCCCGAATTAACAGGAATTAAGCGGAAAATTACTCGGCTCGCAATTTTCCCAAATCGTTCGCTACACTCACGACTTCGCTTAATGCGACATGTTCAATGAAATGCCGACTCGGCAGGAAGAGAACTGATTTCTAACCTCGTGGATAACGGGATAGCGACCCCGAAAAAGTCTAGAATAGGGGTTCTAAAGGGTTTTCACTAGCATACAACCAACAGGTTTCTGTAACGTTTAAAAGTATTTTTTGAATTTTTGAAACGATTAATTAATGCAGTAATTTACATCTGATTCTCTTTCTGTCACAATAACTAAATCCCTTTCACCGGTAAGAACGAGAGCATTAATTTTTGACGTAAAATCCCCTGCTACATCAACTAGTATATAATCTCCTTTACTTCCTTTAACGATGTTAAAACTATGGTCTTCTGAAAATTCCATGTTACCACCATAAATAGTGCCTGAAAATAAGTATGATTCCCTTCCTTCATCTTGGGCTTTTAGCTGAACAACTGCAGCCATCTCCAGACAGTCACCTTTCCTTTGACTTATCAAATCTGATAGTGTTGCTATCCCACCACTTGATATATAGGTCTCTTCACCGGCTTCTTGATCAAATAAATCACGAATATGGCGAAGACCGCCAGGTAAGTCTGGAATATCTTTAACAATTTTATTCGAATCAATCTGTAAGTAATTTACACTATTACCAGTTACACTATGACTTTTCAATAATTTGTCACCAACCCGCACTTGTGTGTAAACTCTTGGAAAAGTGTTGCCTTGCCAGTGTTCAGAATCTTTTATTTCATTCAAGACTTCATTAATGCTTTCCGAACCAATATATCTTTCTGGCATATCCTCTCACATTTCTACTGCTGTAAGTTCTTGAGTCTATAATGATGCTATTTGTTACTTATAAATAGTAATATATTGTTTATAAAGCTTTCGGCGACTCCGCAACGCTTCGCAGACTTCGTCTGCTCGGTTTCGCCTACGACTTGACTCATATAACAAGCATTATACGCAATATTACTCGAACCAAAAGCTATTTATAGTATTCTTCAAACTTTCTATTATTATGGAATGTTATTCATGCAAATCAATTTCAGGAGAAAAAAGAATTTCTCCAGGTCCAGTAATTTATGAAGGCAGGTATTGGCTTATCGAACATGCCTACCCTTCAAAATTAAAAGGTTGGTTAGTAATTATTACTAAAAGACATGTAGAAACATTACATGAATTAACTAAAGAGGAATTTGCTGAATTAGGAGAAATATGTGAAAAAACAACAAAACTTTTGCATGAAATCTTGGGTTGTGAGAAAGAATATATTATGTGTTTTGCAGAATTGGAACATTTTAATCATATTCATTTTCATATTGTTCCAAAACCTCATGATTTACCCAGGGAGTTAAGAGGTGCAAAAGTTTTTGCTATGTTAAAAGTCGAAGAGAAAGATGCAATTCCCCGTAAAGAGATTAAAGAATTTTGTGAAAGTTTGAAGAATAAATTTTAGTTATGCTTTTGGTTCTCCGTCATACTGTCGCTCCTTTTCACTTCGTGATTTTTTCTTGCAGAAAAAAACGTATAACAGCGATTAAGAGGTAAATTTTCTTGCAGAAAATTTCCCCAAATTTTGCCTACGGCAAAACTTCTCTTAATCGCATATGTTAGTTTCAATTTGCCCCCTCGTTAGAAAATCAAAATTAGGAAGCCCCCACCTTATGTCTTCGGTATTTTTCTTGACACAACCATACTTTATATATATTGATAACTATCAATATATGAATATGAGAGAATCACTAAAAATATTCAAAGCATTATGTGATGAAACTAGATTAAAAATAGTTGAATTTCTCCTGAATGGAGAAAAGTGCGTTTGCGAAATTGTTCCATTTACGAAAAGAACACAATCAACGGTTTCGATCCAGTTGTCAAAGGTTGAAAGTTTAGGAATTGTCGAGTCAAGAAGAGAGGGAAAGAGTGTTTATTATAAAATTACAAACCCCAAGGTGAAGAAAATACTAAAAATAGTCAATGGTGATTGAATATGGAAATTATCTTTATTATAGCGTTATTAATTACAGGGGCTTTAGTTGGAACTGTTTCTGGTTTATTGGGTGTAGGTGGTTGTTTTATAATGATTCCTGTTCAGTTTTGGATTTTAACAGCAATGGGAATAGATCCTACTATTGCGATAAGAGTTGCCTTTGGAACAAATTTATTGGTTGTTTTTCCAACTGCTCTTAGTGGTTCTTTTAGGCATCATAAGAAAAATGTAATTCTTTGGAAACAGGCGATAATTCTTGGTTTAACAAGCATGGTATTCATATTTACAGGAGCTTACTTAGCTAGTATGTTAAGTGGCAATATTCTCAAAATTATCTTTGGATTAGCGATTCTTTTAGGTGCATTAAGGATGGCAACTGCCCAACCTATAAGAATCAAAGGAGAAGCACATACAAATCCCTTAACCTATATTATCTTGGGTGTTATTTTTGGATTTGTTACAGGACTAATAGGTATCGGTGGCGGAGTTTTAATTGTTCCATTAATGGTAATATTTCTGAATTACCATATGCATGAAGCAGTAGGCACTTCAACAGCAGTTATGATATTTACAAGCTTAGGGGGAGCGATAGCTTACATGCTTTATGGACTAAATGCTTCAGGATTACCACCTTATTCCTTTGGTTATGTTAACCTTTTACAGTGGATTTTATTAGCAGGCACAAGTATCCCAACGGCTCAGCTAGGAGTACACTTTGCACATAAAATTAATCCGAAATCATTAAAATGGATTTTTATTATTGTTATGGTTTATATGGGGTTAAAAATGGTTGACGTCTTCTCTTGGTTAAATTTGCCTATATAAAAATAATTTTGGTGGGGGCTTCCCTTTAAACTTTTGTATGCTTCGCAGAATTTTATAAAACGCTAGGGGGCAAACTCTTCGGAAAGCTTCGCTTTCCTCATCCTCGTTTCACTTGGAGAATATAACAGGAATTTAACGGTTCCAGAGCCTTGCAGGCTCATCCACCCAAATAAATTTCCATCCCTGAAAATGCTCCAGTTCTGTTCCACCTTCGCTTCACAAGGGAAAATCAAACTTCGTTAAATTCCGATGTCTTATGCTGAACCAGAAAACCATTGTTTTCAAACAATGGATGTATGGCTTTGGTTCAGCATAAATATTTTGGGCGGGGTTCGGAACTCTGCGGTTGCTTCGCACCTTGCCCCTATCGGGGTCACTTAACAGGAGGTTAGTTGCAATTTTGAAATTTTACTAAATAAGAACAGGTTTGGGATTTTATAGGAAATTATTTAAATAAATAAGGAATATGAATTTTTATGATTAAAGATATTAAAACAATCATCCTGGGAGGATTCAGTGCTAATTGTTATCTTCTCAAGACAGATAGGGGTTTTGTCCTCATTGATACAGGAAGGAAATCCAAAAGAAGTAAACTTGAACAGGCATTATCCAGTGCGGGTTGTAAACCAGGAAATCTCGATTTAATCATTTTAACTCACGGGGATTTTGATCATACTGGAAATTGTGCTTATCTTCGTGAAAAATATCATACAAAAATTGCTATGCATCATTATGATTCGGGAATGGTTGAATATGGAGATATGTTCTGGAATAGAAAATCTGGCAATTGGATATTAAAAAAACTGGTTAATATATTTTTTAAAATAACTAAATTTAAACCGGATTATACAATTGATGAAAAATCGGATTTATCTAAATACGGGCTTGACGCAAAAGTTCTTTATCTCCCCGGTCACTCAAAAGGTTCAATAGGCATATTGACAGATAGCGGTGAACTTTTTTGTGGTGATTTGTTTACTAATCGGAAAAAACCAGAACCAAATCCAATGGCAGATAATTTGAATGAATTAAATGAAAGTATCAATAAGGTCAAAGGTTTAAAGATAAAAATGGTCTATCCAGGTCACGGACAACCTTTTCAGATGAATTCATATAAATAATTTCTAAAATAATAAAAAATCCCAAACCCTTCAAACAATATGTTTACCTCGTTCGTAAAATTTCAAAACTGTCCCTTCGGTCGGTCGCCTTGCAGGCTCCGTCCAAATCATAAAAACCATATTTCCAAAACCGGCCATTTAATTAAGAAGCTCAAGAACATCTCTTTCTGTTATTATACCCAGAAGCTCTCCCTCATCATCTGTGACAGGCAGCGCTCCCAGCTTTCTCAGCTGCATGATTTTTATTGCCTCAGAAAGGTCCTGCTCAGGCCTTGCTGTCACAATGCCTGTTTTCATTGCGTTTTTTACAGGCTCTGTTTCCTTCCTGAGTTTATGGAGTTTTTTCTTTTTTTCAAGAAAAGACAGAATGTCCTTTGGTGTTATCATTCCTGTGAGCATGCTCCTGTTGACAACAGGCAGCCTGCTGTAACCTGTCCTTACCATTATCTTTGCAACATCAAAAACAGGGAAATGCTCCTTTACCACCATGGGCCTCCTTATCATAAACTCCCCAACAGATATACCGGCATGGCCCCTTATCCTGTCAAAAATATCCCTCTCGGAGAGTATTCCAAGCATTTTTCCCTTTCTGAGAATGGGATAAAGCCCCAGCCTGTGCTCCTTTGCAAGCTCCAGCGCATTCCTGATGCTGTGCCTGCTGCTCAGGGAAACTCCATGATGGCTGACAATGCCCTTTATCTTTGCATTCAGCGGATTTTTATATCTCTGGAATTTTGCATGCCTTTCTCCTGCTCCAAGATAGTCGAGCATATCCACTGCAGACACAAACCCCCTGAAGCTGTTTTTCCTGCTCAGAACAGGTATCTTCCTGAATCTTCTGAGTATTATGTAGAGCGCATTGCTTATGCTTTCATGCTCCCTGCAGAAGGCAACATCCCTGACAGCTATCCTGGTTACAGGATGCCCGGGATTCAGAAAACTCTCAAGCTTAAGGGGCCTGACCTCAATCATACAAGTAATAATTGAATGCAGGATATTTAAGTTTTGGTTCTGCATATTCATTTTTAAATAAAGTCTTTCTATATGTATAGGTATGCCCAAAAAATCCAGGCTGGATGGGGTTCTTGAGGCTGTTTTGGGGGAAATTACTCCCACCGGGGAAGAACTCGCTGAAACGCAAAAGGTTATAGAGGATGTTTTGAAGGCAGTGGAAAAGGTCACAAAAAAACACAAATTAACCTATGTGCTTGCAGGCTCCTTTATAAGGAATACATGGCTTCCTGACAAAAAGGAGTTTGACATATTTATATGCTTTCCTGAAACGCTGAGCAGGAACAAGCTTGAGGAAAAGGGACTTCTTGTTGGGAAAAAAATAGCAAAGGAAGCCAGGGGAAGGTATGTTATTGCCTATGCAGAGCATCCCTATGTGAAGGCAAGGATACAGGGCTATGATGTGGATATTGTGCCCTGCTATGCTGTGAAATCCGCATCCCAGATAAAGTCGGCTGTGGACAGGACACCCTTCCATAACAGATGGCTTGAGAAGCATCTGGATGAGAAGCTTGTGCCTGATGTAAGGCTTTTCAAGCAGTTCTGCAAGGGTATGAAGATTTATGGTTCTGACACAAAAACAGAGGGGCTTTCAGGATACCTGTGCGAGCTTCTTATCATATATTTTGGGGGCTTTAAAAAACTCCTTGAGGGCATCTCAAAATGGGAGCCTGGCAGCGTTCTGATTGACCTGGAAAAACACCATCCAAAGGGTGAAATACCAGAGGAGCTGAAGAGCAGGTTCAGGGACCAGCCCCTGATAGTGATAGACCCTGTTGACCCAAAGAGAAATGTTGCTGCTGCATTTTCTTCGCGGAACTTCATGAAGCTTGTGGAGGCAGCCAGGGAATTCCTGAAAAAACCGGACAAGGGCTATTTTTTCCGGAAAATCAGCGTGGATTACAGGAAGCTGGAAAATGAGATAAAGAAAAGGGAAACAAAGCTCATTTTGCTGGTTTTCAGGCATCCCAATGTGATAGTGGATGTGCTATGGCCCCAGATGAGGAGGACAGCAAGGCGCCTGGCAAACATAATGGATGATAATGAATTCAAGGTTATGGGGTTTGATGTATGGAGCGATGACAGGGAAAAATGCGCTATTCTGCTTGAACTTGAGGTTTCAGAGCTTCCGGAAATAAAGGAGGTTGAGGGGCCTCTTGTATTCATGAAGCAAAGGGCGCTTGAGTTCAGAAGCAAATATGAGCCGATTGGAAAGGTATGGGTTGAGGATGATTACTGGAAGGCAGAGGTTAAGAGAGAATTCACAAGGCCGGAGGAGCTGCTGAAAGGCATACTGAAAAACTCGGAAAACAGGCTGAAGGAAAACGGAATTGCATCATACATTGCCAAATCCGTATCAAAGAGATTTGAAGTCATGGATGAAAAGAAAATCCTGGAAATGGCAAGGCAAATCAAGGAATTCGGCGAATTCCTGCAGGAATATTTTGAGAAAGAAAAATAGAATATCAATCAAAAAACATTCTTATTCTCCTTATATCCTCGTCTGTAAGACAGTCTATCCTTCTTTTCATTTCAAGCACGAAATTTCTGAGTGATTTCATATTAATTTTCACATCTCTGTTTTTAAGGTAATACTGGTTGTCTATTCTCAACTCTTTGTCGCTTTCAAGCATTTTCACTGTGCCTTTTGGAATAAATCCTGCTTTCTCCAGCCATCCGGCAAATTCTATTGTACAGTCATGTATCTCGGATTTTATGCCAGCCCTCATAAGCAAGGCGTACACCGCAAAATATTCTATGTAGTACTTGGTTGTTGCAAGCCATATATTGGATTTTGTTTCCTTTATGTTTTCCAGAACCCTTAAGCTCTCTTCCGCGGTTTCTATGTATTCTGCAGCAAGATTCCGGTTTTCTTCTGTTTTCTTTAATCCTCTTTTCCTGTTCATGCACCATTCTAATTTTTCCATGTGAAATCCCAGAAATGCTTTATGAACATGTCAAATCTGCTGAATATAATGTGCTTCTTTATTATTTCCTTAATGAATGATTTTTCGGCAGGCATATTCCCTGTTTCAATAAGGTGAATCCTTTTTCCATATGTTTTTTCAAATTTTAAAGTGATGGTTTTTATGCTCCTTTTGCCTACAGCCAAAACATCTATATCTTCCCCTATTTTCCCTCCTGCGGAAGAGCCAAAAACAAGAATTCCTATGGTTGCAATATATTCTCCAAGCATCTCATAAAACCTTTTCAAAATCATGTTCTGATCCAGTCTTTCTTCAAGCACAATACCCTCAGCCGAAGAAAGATAGTTCAATACCATTGTATTTTCCCTGTTGATGCTGTATATAATATTTTTTGGTTTTCTTTCCTCAAGAAGTATGCCTTTTTTAACCAACATATCTGCATATTTTTTTAAAACCTGATGCGAAACTCCAATTTCCCTTTCCATATCAGCAAGTATAACATGCCTCTGATAATTTCCCAGAAAGGGAATTAATACATGCCATTTAGTAATTTTTTTTACCATATAGTAATTTTAGTTACTTTTATATAAAAAGCTTTCTATATGTCAAGATTGCAGTTTTATTTACTCCCCAAATTCCTCTTTCCATTTCTCGTATTTCTTAACATCTTCTTCAGAAAGGGCAGGCTTTATTTTTATGAATGCCTTTTCAAAGTCCTTTGGCCCGAGGTCCCTGGTTTTTATTGTATATTCAGGAACATCCCTGCCCGTAAGTTTTTCCAGGTCAGGATTCATCTCCCTTACCATCTCCATTATTGCATCCTGGCACACAGATGCTATGTCCCTCCCTGAAAAGCCCTCTGACCTCTCGGCAAGTTTTTTCTCTGTAATGCCGCCTGAAAGCTCCACACCTTTCAGATGAATTTCAAAAATCTTTTCCCTGGACTCCATATCAGGCAGAGGAACATAAATCCTTCTCTGAAACCTGCTTACCGCAGCATCATCCAGGTCCCATGGCTTGTTGGTTGCAGCCATAACCAGAACCCTGTCCTGCCTGTTTGTGTTGAAGCCGTCTATTTCTGTAAGAAGCTGCGACAAAACCCTTCTGGACGCCTCATTCATATCAGCTGTTCTTTTTGATGCAACAGAATCAAGCTCATCCATAAAAACCAGGCTGGGCTGCATCTTCCTGACCTTGCCAAAGAATGCGCTGATAAGCCTGCCTGATTCCCCGAAGTATTTTGAAAGCAGAACAGAGGTTCTTGCCTCAAAGAAGGTTGCATTCAGCGTGTTGCTTGATGCCTTTGCAAGCATTGTTTTTCCGGTTCCCGGAGGGCCAAAAAGCAGTATTGTTCTGGGGCTTTTCACAAAAGGCGGCTTTTCCTTTATGAAGGGCATTATTATTGCCTCCTTTATTGTGCGTTTTGCCTCCTTCAGGCCTCCTATATCCTCCCATTTTGTATCAGGTTTCTCTGTGATTATGAGTTTGCCTATTTCCTCCTCATACATGTCCTGGCTTATCTCGCCCACAGCCCTGAGTTTGCTGGTATCCTTGACCATTTTTCCAAGATGCTCATACTGGTCAGCGCTCCTGAACATCTCCTCTGCCTTCTCTTTTGTGGAATTATAGGCAATTCTCCTGTACAGCGCGCTGGCCTTTGTGTAATGGATGCCTGCTTCCCTGTTTTTTCCCTCAGCTCCCAGCTTCCTGGCAAGCTCAAGCTCCCTGTGCAGCTGCGTTCTTAGTATACTCTCCCTTAAATCATCCATAGTGCTCAATAATAAAGTAACTTTATAATTTAAATCTTAATTCCGCCTGTGTTCACTCATGGAAAACCAGAAATAATTATTCGCTTGCTGTTTCTTTCTTTTTTACCGGCTCTTCAGCGATTTTCCTTGCCTTCTCGGAAGCCATCTTAACTGCAGTTTCCTCATCCACTTTCTCCAAGTCCTCAATTGCCCCGAGCAGCTCCTCTGTCTCATTGTCTGTTGGTATTTCTTCCTTTGCGAATGTGCTCTTGAGCTTGTTTTTTACATCATCTATCTTGCCTTCCTGTATTGCCTTTTTCACATCCTCATCAAAAAGAGAATCCATCAGGTGGTCAACATCTGATTTCAGCACCTTCTCAATAAATTCATTCTTTTCCTCTGATTCATGCTGTTCTCTCATGGCTTCCAGCAGAAGAATAAGCTGCAGCTGCCTTATTTTTTCTGATGCCTCCTGCTGTTTGGTGTTGCTTTCAAGCCGCAGCGCCTTGATTTTCTGAATATTAAGCAGTTTCATTGGCTTTGGCTGCCCCTTTGACTCTATCATAAGCTTCTGGATTTTATCCTGTATATTCCTGATGTCATCAGATATTTTCTCTACCTCTTTTTCAATCTTTATCCGCTCCTCCATTATTTCATCCTTGTTCAAATGACTGAACAAATCCTTGCCGAATGTTCCCTTGAGGAATTCCTGCAGATTCATGCTGACACCATTTTAACCCGCAGCGGGCTGTTCAATAATATTAAACACTTAATTATAAAATTAAGTATATAAAAGCTTTTGGTTGGGCGCTTTGTGCATATAACAGGCGGGAAATTATGAAAGGCTTTATTCATATTGTTGAAATAGTGATTGTGGCTATGGTGATGTTTCTGGTATTGTTCAGGTTTTCCCAGATTCCGCTTCCGGAATACGGGATTTCCGGAACAAAGATAAAGCTTATGGGAAATGATGCGCTGTTCTCTCTTGATGCAAAGGGAATTGACTGGCTGAACAAAAGCATGGTTGAGGAGAGTCTTGAAACGATTTTCAATGAAACAGGCGCTGTGTTTAGCCTGGAACTCAGAAATGTGATAAAGCCCTTTATAAGGGTTGGATGCATATGCTCTCCTGATGAGCTTTCAAGCATCAGAGGCGCCCTGAAAAGCTTTACAATAAACAACCGGGAAACAGAATTTATGGTAGAGGAAATCAGTACAGAAAATCCGGGATTCTCCCTGAAGTATGATTTGATAATAGTGGGAAATTACAGCCTTGAGCCCTTCAGCTCAAGAATATCCGGTTTCCTGGGAGCGGGCAGGGGGATTATTGAAATAAGAGGATTTTCAGATGAAACAGAGCTGGGCTCTGTTCAGCAGAATTTTTTTGGCCTGGAATGGGATTCAGGCACATCCGGCTCTGGTCCTGTTGAATTTTCATCCCATGCACAAAACCCGGAAAGCGGCTTCTATAACATCTACAAGTATTTTTACCATATACCCAACTCCTCGGGCAGTCTGCCTGAAAAACCGCACCTGTTTCTGAACTTCACAGCCCAGCATATAGCGCAGAAAGAAGGCAGGAGTGAAGGAGTGGTTTTGCAGCATGCCTCAGGTGCTCCCGCGCTTGTAGTGAATGAGAAAATTGTTGGAGGCAGGGGGAGAGCAGCATGGCTTTCACCCGCCAAATCCAATGATCTGAAGGATGAGGACATGAAAATCCTTCTCAGGGCAGTTGCTGCATGGGCAGCAGGACAGAGCTATAACATAATAAAAAATCCCATTGCAAAGGAGAAGGCGGTTCTGCATTATTATTCTGCAGTCAAAAGGCCTGAAAACCCCATGTTCCAGCCCATTGAGATTGTTCTGACGCTGGGATATATTTATTAAAGCAGTAAAACAATCAGATAATATGCCTGAAGGAGAGGTGCTCAGGGTAAGGCTGCCCAGGGGAAAGGAGGTACTGGGAACAGTAGACGAGCTTCTGGGAGCCAGCAGGTTCAGGGTTGAATGCAGGGATGGAAAGAGCAGGATATGCAGGATACCCGGAAAATTCAGGAAAAGAATAAATGTAAGGGTTGGATTCATTGTTCTTGTAAATCCATGGGAGATAGAGCCTGATGAAAAGGGTGATATTATCTGGATTTACAACAAAACCCAGTCAAACTGGCTTAGAAAAAAGGGCTATGTATGAACCATATATAATCAGTGGTTATTGAGATTTTAGATAATATGCTGGAAGAGCTGAACATACCAGAGGAAAGAAAGCCTGTTCTGATAGGAAAGGACGGAAAAACCAAGAAAATGATAGAAAAAAGAACAGGCACGAAAATCAATATTTCGGATGGCATAACCATTGAGGGTGACATTGATTCTGTTCTCAGGACAAAAAACATAGTTGAGGCAATCGGGAGGGGATTCAGCCCGGGAAGGGCATTCAGGCTGCTGGATGAGGACTGCCAGCTTGAGATAATAAGCCTTAGGGGGGAGACAGAAAAAACCATAATAAGGCTTAAGGGAAGGGTTATAGGCAGAAAGGGCATGTGCAGGAAAATAATAGAGCATGAATGCGGTGTTTCAATATCTGTTTACGGAAAGACAATATCAATAATCGGAACAGCAGATGAAATAGCTCATGCAAGAACAGCAATAGAAACCCTGCTCAAGGGAAAAACGCATGGCTATGCATTTTCTCTTATGAAGAAGTAGATTTTAATTCAGCTATGTTCTTTTTCACAACATTTACACCTGAAAATGATTTCACAATATTGCCTGTAAACTCGCTGAGCCCCTTTTCCCCATGTCTTCTCCAGTTAAGGAGCACATCATATACAAACTCTTCTTCTGGCATGCTGTCAATCCCCCATTCAGCCAGGTTTTGTTTTGTCTTTTCAGCAAGACGGATAGTTCCACTGGAAAAAAACCATGGAAACATTTCCCAGTCAAGCCTTGCTGTAATGCATTCCTCATATTCCTGAAGCTCTTCCCTGGCTTTCTCTGCTTTTTCTCTGTAATTCTCCTTGACATCTGCTTTCAGGGTTTTTTTCAGAAACGCGATTACTGAAGATATCGGTATCTCATTGAGAGCAAAACCAATAAAATGATTCCATTCATGAAAAATAAGATAGTGTTTCTGGGCAGAAGATACCCTGGGATTTTCAAAAAAATCTTTAGGGAATACAAACGATGGGTAGATTTTGATTGTAAAGCCATCTTCAAAATCAATCTCACCATTATCTTTGACTCTGCATTTCCCCTTAAGCGATGACTGCAGATACATGCATGTGCTTTCCCCAGAATCCCTGAAGCTTCCTTTGCCCAGAAGGCCAAAGCTGGATTTTACATCTTCCAGCAAATCATTTCCCAGCACACTCCTGTAGGCAATCTCTATAACATCCTTTTTCTGCTCAAGGTAATCTGCAATGAAACCGCAATTTCCATAATATGGGAACATAAACAGCTTTTGATGAAAAAATATTTATTCCTTTGCTTCTTTTTTCTCAAAAACAGTGTATCCGCACCTGCCGCAGTAGAATCTTGCCTTGTGCTCTGCAAGCCATGTGCCGGGCCCGCATCTGGGGCATGGCTTTTTCTTTCTGAGAATCTCGGAGCCCTTGACCTCATAAAATTTTGTGGTGTCTGTCTTTTCATGCTTCCTGCCTGTTCTTGCTTTCTTGCCTTTTTTCTCTGTTTTTTCCTTGGCTTTCTCCTCTGCCTTTTCCGCAGGCTTCTCTTCCCTTGGCTTCTCATCCTCTGACATAGCCAACACCTAATCACTCCTTTTTTTCTTCGGGTTTTTCCTCTGTTTCCTGTTTGCCTTCTTCCTTTTTCTCATCCCCAGGCTTTTCCTCTTCCTTGGGAGGAGCCTGCGGCTTTTCAGCCTCCTCTTTCTTTTCTGGCTCCTTGAGTCCCATTCTTATAAGCATTTTGTCAAGCTTTGCCTCTGGTATGTCCTCTTTTTTGGAATAAACAAGAATCTTTGCCTTGGAGTATCCCATGCCTTTCTGGGTGAATATCTTGTCAATTATAACAAGCTCTTCCTTTGTTTTCATAAGCTTTGCAATCTCAGGAAGCAGCTCTTTTCTTCCTGGCGTGGGCTTTCCGGAATGCTCAAATCCAACCCATGCCTCTTTCCTGCTCATCAGCCTGTTTTCCCTTTCCTCAATAACTTCTGCTTTCATAATCTTAATATAAACAGCAGCTATTTATAAGTTTTCAGGTAGGGTTTCTGCAAATGCCCGGAGTTCCCTGGCGATCTTCTCATCCAGCCCATTACATGGATTAATGTCAGGTATATCCAGAACATATATCTGCTTTCCGTTTGTTCTGTAATTTTTTAACCCGGATTTGACATCTGCTGTAACAGCTATAACATCTGCCCAGTCAACAACAGACTGTGAAAGCTGCTCTGCCGGAGCGCCGCTCTCTGTTTTAAGGCCTGCACAGCGTGTGCCGGCTGCTTTGTATATGCCGGGGAACCTGCGGGCGCACCTCAGGCTTCTGGTTTCGCCTGCATAATCCACAAACAAAACATTCAGCGGCTTCCTGCCTGCCATAATAAAATGTTAAGGGTTAAATTTTTATATTTGAAATTCAGTCAAGAATCATTTTGCCCATATGCAGTACTTTCCCGGGGCCTTTATTCCCATAAATTTGGCAACCTCTGAATTTTCAGGGTCGTTTATGAAAACCTTTCCCTTCCAGCTTCTGGAGAAGCTGGACTGGTTGCATACAGGGCATACCTTGCCCTCTACAAATCTCTTGCAGTGCCTGCAAACCTTTTCTTTCTGGACCATATACCTCGCCTTGCAAACTGTAACGGAAACCACTTGTTCATCCAGTGTTAGTGGTCAAACTCTTACTTTCGCCTTGCAAACTGTAACGGGGACAGCTATATGCTCAGTGCATACTGTCTTTGATGTTAGCTGTCGTTTTATGCTTCGCCTTGCAATCTGTAACGGAAACCGCTTTGTTATCAGTTGAAATCTACTTGCTCTTCTTTGCGGGTTTTTCCTCCTTTGAGGCAGACCTGGATTTTTTCTTTGCATCCTGTTTTTCTTTCTCTATCCAGGACAGCACGCCAAGCCCGGACTGCCTTGTTGTAAGCCCGATCTTGTACTGCTTTGCTCCAAGCGATATTGATATAACCCTGGCTCTTACAATATCACCCTCTTTTATCACCCTTTTTGACTCCCTGCCTGAAAACACAGAGTTCTTTGGGTCAAAAAACACAAAATCATTCATAAGCTGGGAAACATGAATCATGCCGTCCAGCGGGCCTATTCTTACAAAAACCCCGAACTCTGTAACATCAATAACATTCCCCTTTACCAGCTCATGCATTTCAGGATAGTATATAAGCAGCTTGAACTTTACAGGATAATGGATTGCCCCGTTTCCGGGGAAAACCTTGCCCTCTCCAACCTCCTCAACAGAAACAACGCTGAGTATAACGCCCAGATCCTTGTCAATTGTGCCTTCCCATTCCTCGGCAAGGCTTTCAATCACAGCCTTTTCCATGGGAAGATTGAACTTCATGGGCGGAACCCTTATCTTGTCCCTTACAGTTAGTATTTTGTACATAAAATCCGGCCTGTTTCCCGAACTACCTTAATTAAGTAATAATTAACAGAAGGCAGCTATATAAATATTATCCAAAAATGCTTATAAATATGATTTTTCAGGGTTCGGTTTCATATCCGCAGTTCATGCATTTTTTTCTTGTCCTGATTTCCATCCCCGGTGCTGGCGTGTAGAATCCATCCTCAGGCACAGGAACAAAATCCTCATGGAAAAGAAGGCCATACGGTCTTTAATCTCCACAATAGGCTTAAGAGCTGACTCACACACAGGGCAGATTTCCTCATCCATTAATTTTTATTGGCCAAAAATTTTAAAAATTTAAGCCCCGGTTGCAAACTCGCTTCTTATTTTTACCACAAAATATGCACCGATTAATATAAGGGCAGAGCCTGCCAGCTGCAGCACAGGGGCAGGCTCCCCGAATATTGCAATGCCAAGCAGAAGGCTTATCACAGGGGCAAGCAGCAGGATTGTGCCTGCCTTTGAAACATTTATCAGCTTTATGCTGAAATACCAGAAGAACACATACATGAAGAGTATTGCTGTTGAGATGAAAAGGTTGGCCCACTGCTGGGCTGTCAATGATAAAAGCAGGTCAGCCTTTCCAAGCATGCCCACCGCTATAAACAGAAATATGGCTCCAATAAACATTCTCCCAAAGCTTACAACAAAGTTGCTTTCCCCCTTCAGCATAACCCTCCTTGCCGCAACATTCTCCACAGCCCAGAAAAACGTGGCTCCGAGAACCAGGAGGTCTCCAAGCCCCGGGTTTGCCCAGAACACATCAGGAGGTATCTGTGTTATGTATATAAGCACTGCACCTGCAAACATCATAACCAGGGCATAAAACTGTTTTTTTGAAACCCTTTCCCTGAGGAAAGGAACAGCAAGCGCTGTTATAAATATGGGCAGCGTTTTGTGCAGGAATGCTGCCCTGCCTCCGGTTGTGAATTTAAGCCCTGTGAAAAACAAAAGAAATGCCATTGCTCCGCCAACAAGCCCGATAAAAACAAGGTATCTCCATCTAACCTTCCGGAAGCTTACAATGCCCTTTCTGCTCTGAACAAGTGCAAGAACAAGGAAAACAATTCCTATTATAAGCGCCCTTACAGCAGTAAAAACAGCGGGGTCAAGCCCCACAACGAAAATTTTGTTGATGGGTATTGCAAATCCTGAAACTATTGCTGTGCAGACTGCAAAAACCGTTCCCCAGAGCTCCCTGTTCATCTCATCACTTTAATATTTATGCTGTCCCCATTTAAAATTTCCGCTATTCTTCCGCATTCAGGGCATCTTGCAAAATGCACATGCTCCTTTATCTCTATTTTTCCCGAGAATCCGCATTCACATCTTATTTCCACAGGAACAGGCACTATGTCCAGCTCAACGGATTCCAGCTCTGTTCCTCTGACCATTTCATTAAAAAGCTGGGAAACCCTTTCAGGCTCCCCTTTCATAAGCCCAAGCTCTATCCTTAATTTTCCCGGTTTTTTCTTCATTCCCTTCAGCTGTTCTATTATGTGCTGAACTGCCCCGATATCATGCATGCAAAGAGCCTCCCTTCCTATGCAAATCCCTTAAATATTTTATTGCTACTCTGGGAAATTTATAGTTTTCATTCATGCCCAGCCTTTTCAGATATTCCGCGGCTCTCCTGGCGAATTCCGGATTTATTTTCTCGGTTAAAACCATTCTGTGGAACACAACAAAATCGTTCTTCCCTGCATCCAGATCAGAATCAACCCACAGCCTTCCCCTCACAGGCATTAATTCAATAAAAAAACTTCTCCCCCTCCTTTCCAGCACCTTTGCTGGAAACGCAAGGCACACAAAATTCCCCTCACTGAATTTTTTCCTGTTGTGCTCAAATGCATAGTATTCCCTTAAAATCCCGCTATCAAAAATTCCCTTTTCCTTCTTTTTTGCTGCCCTTTCAATCGCAGGCATCGCAACATAAAAAACCCTTCTAAGAAGCTTCAGGGGAGGCATTCTTCTGCTTCTTGCAGAATCTGCAATCCTCTGGCTGTCTTTTTTCCCTATAAGCCCCTTTTCTTCCAGGTAACACCTGCATCCCTCTGCATACCTCAAAAAAAGCAAAAACCCATCTGCTGCCATGTTTAGTTATAACAGATATGAATTAAAAAGCTTGAAACTTCTCCATTATTTCATACCCACATGTTTATGCGTTCCCATTCCTTCAGCATTTCCTCTGCCTTCTGTTTCGGGATTTTCTGGACAACAAACATGCCCTGACATACAACATAGTCGCCCGGCTTCAGCCTGAGCCGGCTGTGCGCTATTCTTTTCTCGTCCTGGAACTGGAGCAGCGCCTGCTTTCCGTCAAACTTCAGAACCTTGTGCGGCTTCGAAAGGCACATAAACATCACTATACCTTATTTATTTTATGGATTTATAAAATTGAATGTTATGAAAACAGTTGTCTGCGGCGTGGGGAATGAACTGAGAGGGGATGACTCATTCGGTCCTCTTGTGATAAAGGAGCTTGAGAAGAAAGCACTGCCTGATACGCTGCTTCTTAACTGCGGCACAGCCCCAGAGAATTTCCTGGGCAAGATAGAGAAGCTGAAGCCTGAGAAAATAATAATTCTGGATTCTGTGGAGATGGGCAAGAAGCCGGGCAGCCTGAAGGAAATCCCCCCGGAGAATATAAAAGACCATTTACTCACCACGCACAAAATCCCCCTCATTGTTTTCATAGAAAAACTGAAAAAATCCACTGATGCTGAGATTATATTCCTGGGCTGCCAGCCAAAAAGCATCGGCTTTGGAAAGGGGATAAGCAGGGAATGCAGGAAGGCTGCAAGGAAGGCTGCTGAAAATATATCTATTTAAATTGATTCCTTAATTAGTGCTTCATCCACCAGTCATATGCAATTGGTTAATAAGACTGGTGGAATTGCACCTCGGTTGATTAGTTAATCCTGCCTTGCTTTCTCACATA
>JAFCEK010000008.1 GCA_017609225.1 Candidatus Aenigmatarchaeota archaeon
GCTTCTGCTGAAGCTTCCATATGATATTCCAAATCCAAAACCAAAACTCCATTATAATCGAAAAATACACCTTTATCTGACATAATATCACATATTACATTTGATATTGAGAAAAAACTTTAAATATTTGATTCAATCCTCTACTATGACCTTATTCTCCACAATCTCAACCTGAGAACCATCCTTTATCTTATTTATATCAATTTTATCCACGCATGGTATTTCAGAAATAATTGCACCCACCGCAACCACTGTTTCGCATTCTTTGTTTATTATGGCTGCAGGAGCCATACCATTTTTCTTCAACCTGTACATGGTATATGAGCCAACAGTGGAGCCCTTGCCCTGAGGAAAAACCAAAATCTTGCCCTTAATACTCTTCCCCTCAAGAGGATGCCCTTTCTCTGTTATAACTCCTGTATCAGGATCAACACCGCCATAGAAGCTCACACCCTCTGATGAAACCAAGGCCTCCCCCTTAGCATTCCCTCTGAATATTATTCTACCTTCCATTTCCATTATCTCACCGCCATGTCAATGCATTTATCCAATGAGCCGAAAAATGTCTTGAAATCATTTCTGCCCCTGCCATAAAAAACTCCCTTGGCAGAGTTTGTAGCTATTGTTTTAAATCTCCCCTTTAATGGGGCCACCACATGGCAGGTATCGCATGCAAACTTTGCCCCTGAATCCTCAATTGTTTTTGAAAAACCCTTCTCATCAGCCAATTTCTTAACAGGCCTTGCCACCCCTATCCAGAGCTCTTTTTTCACTTTTTTCCCTTTCAAAAGCCCTGCTATCTTTTCAAGCTCCTCCAAGGAACAGTGCGGACAGCCAAGAAAAATGAAATCCACATCCTCAATACCATCATTCATATCATTTATTGCCTTCTCAATATCATCTCTTAAAACCTTTATTGTTTCCTCAGGCCTTTCATGCTTTTCCGGAGTTATCCCCTCAATATGAAACAATGGTGCTCCCCCAAAGGTAACAATTGAAGCGCTCAATGACTTCAAGTCATCTGTGCTGGCCTTCCTTATACCATTTATAAGAGGAACCCTACCTTCCAGCTTTTCACCCAAAATCTTTCCAAGAGCTCCAAACTCTGAGGGGTTTTTTAATTCTGCTTCAACCTCAACCAGAACCTTTGGTTTTCTGTTTTCATCAAGATGATATCCGTATTCAGGTGTCCTGCCGGTAAGTGCGGATGCTATGCTGCTTGGCCCGCCTTCCTTATTGGTTCTTGCTCCAAGAACAGAATTTGAATATGTTACTGCAGAGCTTTCACCCCAGGCAATATGGTCCCCAAATCCTGGTTTGTTTCCAATAAAATAGGGTGTGCATGTACAGGTAGTTTCCACACCCATCTTCTCAAATGCCTTGATAACCATTTTCTGCTTATCAGCAAATTCTTTTGGAATACCTAAGACCTCCCAGTTTTCCATATCCATACCAGCAGGATTTAGTGTGGTTTTGACTACAACCTTCCCATCCTTTGCCATCTCTTCCAGAAACTCCAAACCAGCATCACCAAGATTATCATAGGAAACTCCAGAAATCTGTACACTTTTTACAGGAATCAGTCTTTTTGCTCCAAAAATCTCACCCAAAGCTACAAGAATCTCCATACTCTTTTTTACAGCATTACCCTGCTTCCCTTCAAGCATTTCTTTTTCTTCCTCTGTCAGTTCCATATCAATCCAAAAATTCCTTTATATTAACCTTGGGAAATTCAACCTTTTCAAAGGTTTTACCCTTCTCTACAACCAATGGTTTTGTCAAATCAAAACCCATCTTATAGGTCATTTTTGTTCCTGGCTCACCACTTGGGTCAAGACTTGAACCCGGTTCCCTTCCCCTTACAAAAATATCCCTATCTCCCTGAAATCTTGTTGCCATTGCCCATTCAACATCTAATGGATTTAAAATATCAATATCTTCATCTACAACAAATGCATGCTTTAAACTTGAATGTCCTTCGAAAGCAGCTGCCAATGCCTTTTTTCCATCATCTTCATTTTGCTTTTTTATTTTTATTATTGCATGTAGCCATGAACAGCCCCCTGGATTTATACTCACATCCAAACATTTAACCCCTGCTTCATTAACCTTCTTGAATATAGTTGGTTCTCTTGGCATACCCATCAGAATTTTATGCTCAAGGCCCCCTGGTAGCAAGGCCTGCCATATGGCATCCTTCCTGTGTGTGATTTTTTTAACAGTAAAAACAGGTTCCTGCCTCACGATATCCTGGGTTTCTGTCAAATCAACAAAAGGACCTTCATCAGCCTTTTCATCAATTGAAATTGTTCCTTCAATAACAAACTCACAATCAGCAGGAATTAATAGGTCTGAACACTTTGCCTTTACAACCTTTAGAGATTCCAAGCTGTTTGCTATTTCTAATTCATCCATGCCTTTTTCCACACTGGTTGCTGCAGCAAGAAGGATGTTTGGAGAATTACCAACACAAACAGCGATATCCATCTTTTTCTGGTCCTTCAGGAACTGGTCAAAATGTCTATCACTAACAACCCTCACCGAGAATTTATTTTTGTCTATCTGCATCATTCTGTGGAAATCCATATTCTGCCCAAAACTTGGATGTTTTGCGATAACAACACCAGAGCTTATATAATTCCCACCATCATTTTGGCAATGAAAAAGAATTGGAAGTTTGTTTAAATCAATCGCATCTATCTCAACCTCTTGACATGGTGCATTATTCACAATTTCAGGTTTTGTTGGGTTTTCTATTGCACTAATCATTTTTTGTATAAGTTCTTCAGGTTTTATCCCAAAATAGGAGGCAATAAGCTCCTTGGTTGAAAAAATATTTCCAACAACCCTAAAATCAGATTCCTTTATTTTGTTAAACAGCACAACATTGTTTTCCAATGCTTTCAGAAGTCCAGATACATCCAATCTTTTTGATACTGGCCTTTCTATCTTTGTAAGTTTCCCTTCCCTTTCAAGCCTTTCAATAAAACCCCTAAAGGACATTAGCACCATCTCCTAAATTTATTATTCTTTATGCCCAATACATCCAGTATTTTACCTGTAATAAAATTGTATAGGTCATTTAAATTCTTTGGTTTGTGATAAAAGCCAGGACTTAACGGCATTACAATACCACCATATCTTGCAATTTTTGCCATGTTCTCCAGACATGGGCCACTTAGCGGGGTTTCCCTCACACAAACCACTAACTTTTTACCTGTTTTCAGCATATTATCAGCTGCTCTTGTAATCAATGTCCCTGAATGCGCATTTGCAATTTCAGACACTGTTTTAACTGTTGCAGGTATCACAACCATAGCATCCACAAGAAAACTGGAGCTTGATATTGGGGCATCCATTTCATTGTTATCAAAAGACATTGCAGCCAGTTTTTTCAAATCCTCAATTTTATAATCAGTTTCTTCTTCAATCAATTTTTCAGCCCACTCACTGAGAACAAGATAAGTCTCAACACCAGATTCCCTTAAAGCTTTTAATATCTCAATTCCGTACTGGATGCCGCTTGCTCCACATATTGCAACAATGATTTTCATATATTCATCTCCAGATGATCTGTATTATTTATGTTGAACCAGAAAACCATTGTTTTCAAACAATGGATGTATGATTCTGGTTCAACAGCTGTTGCCTCGCCAAGAAAACCGCCGACTAAAGTCGGCGGATATACGGAGGCAACATTATTTTCTCAGTTTTGAATTTACCATCATACTTTAAAATGTTTATACAGCAGTTATTCTGCCTGAAATCCTTTATCCCCATGCCTGTTACCTTTGCTATAAATGCCTTGTTGAGCGCGCCATGGGTTATCACAGCAATATTTTTTCCTTTGTTTTCCCTTGCGATATCCTCCATTGTTTTGAATGCCCTCTCGGCAAGCTCATTAATGCCTTCAGCGCCCTTTATTCCGGGCATGTCCCTTGTCTTGTCATAAATCCTGTATGATTCAGGATAATGCTTCCTGTACCATGCCTTTGTTTTTCCGTCTATTATGCCCATTGACCTTTCCCTCAGGCCTTCCATAACAACAACGCCTGCACCTGTTTTTTCAGAAACAATCTCAGCTGTTTTCAAAGCCCTTTTTTTAGGGCTTGAGAATATCACATCAATACCATGCCTGGCAAGCTCCCTGCCAAGAAGCTCGCTTTGTTTTATTCCCTCCTTGTTCAGCTCAATATCATGCTGGCCCTGAAATCTCTCCTCCCTGTTCCAGTCGGTTTCCCCATGCCTGCACAAAAAAATAGTTGTCTTCATTCTATCCAACACTTGTTTTCAGAACCATAAAGCCTGCATCTTCCATTGCCTTTGCAACCTTCTCCTGCAATTCTTTTCCAGGGGTTAAGGCAACCATCAAGCCGCCTCTCCCTGTTCCTGTCAGCTTGGCTCCCCAGGCACCGTTATCCTTTGCAATTTTTATTAACTGCTCCAGCTCATCACAGGAAACCCCTATCTTCCTCAGAAGCTCCTGGTTCCTGTCCATAAGCTCTCCTATTTTCTTCACATCTCCTGCCTCTATTGCAGCCCTTGCATTATTAACAATTTTCTTATATTCCTCCAGAACGCTGTTAAATTCCTCAGGGTTTTTTTCTTTCCATTTCCTTACATCCTCCACAACCTGTTTTGTATCAGAGCTCAAGCCGCTGTTTCCTTCAACAATCTCCACCGGTCTTTCCATTTTAAGCTGCTCCACCCTGTTGGGCTCCCCCCTGATGAACCATATCATCCCACCGTATGTTGCGCATGTGTCATCAATACCTGAGGGTGAGCCATGGTATGCCTTCTCACCTTCATGTGCAGCTTCGTTTATTTTTTTGTTATCAAACCCAAGATTAAAATGCTCGGACAGCGCCCTTGCAAGAGCAGCGCACATGGCAGCGCTTGCCCCAACACCGCTTGCTGCAACAAGGTTGCCGCTGAATTTTATCCTTATGGGTTTTTCCTCAGGATTTATCCCCATGAATTTCAGAACAAGCTTTACTGACTCATCAAACTGCTCCTTTTTCTTTTCCTTGTAGCCTGGGGTTTCAGGCCTGTTATCCACAACCTCAAATCTCTCAGAATCTTCTATTGTAACAATGGTCCTGTTATTTAGCCCGCATGCTATAGCCGGCGTGCCCGGATAAACAACAAAATGCTCCCCGAACAGAATAACCTTTCCGAATCCATATCCTTCCGAAGCCATAATAAAAGCTTAACCGTGGGATTTAAAAATTTTTGTTATGTTGAACGGATTTCAACATTAGTCAGCGGATATACGGAGGCAACATTATATTTTTTACTAAAATCCGGAGAACTTGATAAATTGAGTATGCAAAAATTAATTAATAAAAAGCCTCGGGCGGGATTGCCAAAACAGAGCTGCTTTGTTAAACCATTGTTGGCAGCCAAATTATTGAACCCGCGACCTCTGCCTTACCAAGGCAACGCTTCCGGCGCAAAGCTCTACCGACTGAGCTACCGAGGCATGCAAGTGCTTAGACGGCTTGACGCGAAACCATAAGCCGTCATACTATCTATCAGTTTAAATATATTAAAAACATTTAGAGATTATAAAAATACCGCTACCCCTGATGAGGCCAGATATCCTGCTGCACAGCCAATTGTTATGAATGGTATTGCCGGATAGAATCTGCCTTTTTTTGCTATAAAAAAGAGAAACAGGAGGGATATTGTAACAAAAATTGATATAACAATACCCAGGCCCAGGGCAGGAACCCTTCCTATGCCGCCTGTTATAAAACCCTGCATTGCAACCCCTGCAAAAAGCATAGGGAAAGCTATGTCACCGCCGCCTATTATGGCTGACTGCACTTTTTTCTCCACAATCCTGCCTTTTTCCATGTCAACTTTTGGTTTTTCTTTGCCGCTGATTTTTTCCAGAGGGAATGAAAGCCCTGCAAAAAGCCTGGTTTTGTCCAGGAACATTGCCATGTCAACCATATGCCTGGTTTTCCTGACAGCAACTATATCATATACAGATATCGCAAGCAGCAGTACAAAAACCCAGAACACATCAAACAGGGGTACAAAAATTATAACAATTCCCGAATAAACCAGAAGCTCTGTTACATTGTGAATTATGAAATTCCTTCTGAATATTTTCAGGGCTGCCAGCACCAGGGCAGCAGCTAGGGCAGCCAGGGGATTTATAAAAACAGCAAGGCTTATCGTGATTGTTATCCATACCCCAAGAAAGAACCATGCCTTCCAGACCCATGCAAGATTGAGTTTTGCTATAACCAGCAGTATTATTGTTGCAATTGCTATTATTATAATAAAAAACACAAAGGTTTCAGAGGCTGACATCTCAGGCCTCTCAACCAGTGTTTCGCTGTATTCCACTACTATCTGTCCGTCAATTTCCTCAATATCAGCTATGCTTCCGTTCACCAGAGCCAGGCCTATAACCTGCGCAAGAAAAAAGAAGCTAACAAGTATGGCTGTTACCTTAATATCATACTTCATATTAATAATTCAGCTGTGAAATTAATAAAGAAAGGATTTTCCTGTCCGCATAAAATGGATATAGAATTGAGGATCTTCCCATGAAAAAGGATTTTGTGATATCTGCCTACATAGTACATAATAACAGGCTGCTGCTGGTTCATCACAAAGGTCTGGATATGTGGCTTCCTGTGGGAGGGCATATAGAGCCGGAGGAAACACCAGAGCAGGCTGTGAAAAGAGAGGCGCTGGAGGAGGCAGGCCTGGAGGTTGAAATTATTGGAGAAAACAACAGCAAAATTGATGACAGGGTTAATATACTTACCACCCCGCATCATATACAGCTTGAGGAGATTGACGGAAAACACCAGCACATTGACCTTGTTTATTTCTGCAGGGCAAAAACTGACAAAATAAAGCTTGCAGAAAGGGAGCATCATAACATAAAATGGTTCTCTGAAAAGGAGCTTGAATCACCGGAAATAACAAACCAGATAAGATATTTCGGAAGAACTGCTTTAAGGGAGCTTAAGCAGTGATAAATTTATATCTGTGTTTATTATATTGGATTAGGCATATGGCAACTATATGAACAGTTGCCTTTTCAGGGGTCGTAGGTTAATGGTAGTTGCGCGCTGTGACACAGCGGCTGCCATTTGAAACCGGCCGGCTCCAGTCAGGTTTTATGGACTGGAGATTTGACGGCCTTAGGGCCTGTGACAGAAGAAACCGGCTGCTCTGGGTTCGATAAAACTAACTGCCAGCAATGGTTTAACAAAGCAGCTCTGTTTTGGCAATCCCAGCGACCCCATAAATCACTTATACAGACATATAAGCAGCAGGCTGTTTTTATTTCAGAAATTAAATAATATAGTATGAAAGTTCAGGTAGCTGTTGAGTATATTATCATAGTCGCTGTTGTGATAGCCTTTCTTGTACCGTTATGGTCATATGTAGCAAGTGTTAAACAGCAAACCGGCGAACAGCTAAGAATATCCTATGCCCAGAATGCTGTTGACAAGATAGCAGACACTGCTGATATGGTTTATTCCCAGGGCCCGCCTGCAAAGGTGAATCTGAGGGTTTACATACCTGGAGGCGTGGGATCCACCAATATATCAGGCACCATGGTCAACATGAAAGTCTGGGTTGGCATGAATTATTCAGATGTTACTGCCTTTTCGATGGTCCAGATGAACGGCACGCTTCCCAGTTCAGAAGGAAACTACTGGGTAACAGTTGAGGCACGTGAAGGGTTTGTCCAGATAGATACCCTGCACTGAGCTCCAGAAATAAAAATAAAAAAACAAAAAATTGAATCTTGTTTTATTCCCAATCCTTATGGAATATTTAGACAGCTGTTCCCGTCAGGGTTCCTGTGCTTGTTCCTGCAACACCTGTATCCACATATGTGTAATCTACTGAAACGGATACAGAGTATGCTGTACCAGAGCTTGGCATTGTTGCTCCACCACTCATCGTAAACCACTGCTGTCCGTTTGGAGCAATTACCGCATAGCTTGGTGTGGTGCTGGTTGTTGTTGCACCCCCGATTGTTGCATCCACATCTGTTACATTAATTGTTGCCCCTAAGCTGTTCTTTAAAAGTACATGAACCCCTGTTGAATTAACTACCCAACCACCGGTTGGCACCTGAAATCCTGAAAATCCTGTTGCAGATGCCTGCTGCCATGTGGCAGGGTTGAACACACCCAGGGCCCATAGGGCTGCTGCCACGATTATTACTATCAGGATAGCCCATCCGTATGTCATCAAATATTCCATTGCTGCCTGTCCCTTCATTTTCATGGATATCAATAGATAATTTATCCCTGCTCCTATATAAATCATATTTTTATCAATATATTGAGCAAACGGTTGCGAAAATGCAGCCATCTCAGAAAAAACACCGGTTCAGGGTGCAAACACCCCGAATGTGCTGCTTATCATAATCTTTGTTAAAAAGAAAACAACAAGCCCCAGAACCATGAAGACAGGTATGTATTTTATCCCTGCCCTTTCCCTCCCTGTGCCTATCAGCCCCACTATTATACTCCCTGAAACCGTTGTAATCAGAATTGCAACAATGGAAAACAAAAGCAGAAATTCCGGAGAGATTTCAAGCCCGCCGAATTTCATGAATGGCATGTTACCTGCAGATGCTTCAGGCATTGTGATTGCAGCTCCAAGCTCTCCTATGGTTGATATAAGAAATGATGACAGGGCATACAAAACAGGAGCGCCTATACACCCCGCAAACGCTATAAATATTGTATACATCATAACATTGGCTTTTACATCTTTCCTTATTACCTGCATCCTCCTTATATCATTTGCATTCTCTTCAAGAAGGCTTGCAAACTGGCCTCCGGACCTTGTGCCCTCTATTATAAGATTTATGGTTCTGTCAAGAAGCTCTGATTTTATGCATCCTGTTATCTTTTTCAGGCTTTCATCCAGAGATGCACCTGTCATAATATCCTTTCCTACTGTTTTTATGGCATCAGACAGGGGGCCAAACTCCTTTCTTGCGCTCAGAAGCAGTGCCCTGCTTGGTATGTATCCTGCCCTGCTGTTTGCTGCCATAAGCTGCAATGCATCCGGAAGAATGTTTTCAACAAACTTTGTTCTTCTGTCCACAGCCAGCATAAGAAAGCCATGAAAAAACACAAATGCAGCTGCAAAAACAGCAGGAAATACTATGAGAAAATATGTTCCTGCAAGAAGCCCTGTTATTACCCCAATGCAAATGCTGAACGCAAATGAATAATTTGTAAAACCCTCAGGAGAAACACCGCTGCCCGAGTATTTTATCCATTCCTTTATCTTTTCCCTGTATCTCTGGGGCATCATACTATAGACCATATATACCACACATGTGAATCATATCATGCTGGGCCTCTTTGTCTTAATCATGCCTATGAACAGGAACTGGAACACTACAAGGAAACCAAGTATGCCTATCATAATAAGATGAATATTGAATGCGGTGCCCACAAAAGAGAACAGCACAAGCAGAAATATTATCCCAAGCGTGGGAAATATCACAACCAGAATCATATAGAACAATGCCAGCGGGTTCAGTTCTGCCCCGTACTTTCTGATTGCAACCCTCTGCTCATTCATAAGATTATCCACAATTTCTTTCAGGGTTGAACCTATGTCAGCCCCGGATTTCAGGGAATTAACAAGCTGCCATATCACCCTTCTGAAGAATATTGATGGATTTTCCCTTGCAATCATCTCCAGCCCCCCAATCTCAGACATGCCTGTTGTTATCTCATTAACAACCCTTTCAAACTCCTTTGAAAGCAGGCCGTAATTGGCCTTTGATACTGAAACCAGGGCACTGAAAAGCGGAACCCCGGAGCGTATATGAATCAGCATATGATGCAGTACAAACGGCAGGTTTTTTTCAAGTTCCTTGATCTTCCTTCCTATGAAAAGCTTTGGATAAAATATCTGAAACATAAAAACACCCATGCCAATTCCAAGCGCCACAAGAATTGAAACTGCGAACGCAAGCATGACAAAAACCCTGAGGAAAAGGAGCAGAATAAAAAGGGCCCCGAAAACAGCAAAGAAATAATTTAACATGGAGAAAAAAGCAACAGCTGCCCATTCCCTTGGTTCAAACCCAAACCTTGCCTGTTCAAGCTCCCATTCCAGAGAAGGAAATATTTTTGAAAGGTTTTCTCCCCAGCCAAGATAATGTCTTGAAACTCTTTTGAGCGTTTTTGCGCCCAGAGGCATAAAGGGGATTTTCTCTATCATACAGCCCCCTATTTTTTGATTTTTTTAATAACAGATTCAGGATCTGTGTAGTACTCGGAAATAATCCTTCCAACCTCATTGGGTGTGTTTATTTTCCTTTTAACCAGCCATTTCAGTATGTTTCTCTTTTCTTCCAGGTCTTTTTTTATTTCCCTTTCCTCCATTCCTGTGAAAAGATTTATATCATCCCAGACCCTCATGGATTTTCCTGTTGGCATTATGCTGTCTGAGGAAGGGACCCATCTGAACACCTCGTTAAGCTCTACCTTCATTATATCCTCAGTGTTCATCAGTTCTGTAACCTCAAGAACCCTTCTTATCTCCCTTCTCCTGTCCCTGTGCATTACAGCAATAAGCTGCAGAGAGCCCAGGAGCGTGCCTGGTATATTTATTGGCGGGTTTGTAAGCCTTCTCAGTGCCTCTTCCGAGGTGTTTGCATGTATTGTGGCATAAACAGAATGCCCTGTATGAATGGCTTCAAACAGCACCTCAGCCTCTCTTGCCCTTCTTATTTCACCGACAATCATCCTGTCAGGCCTCATCCTCAGAGAATTTATCATCAGTTTCAGCATGCTTACCTCGCCCATACCCTCCGGGTTGGGAGGTCTTGTTGTGAGGGGAACCCAGTGCAGGAATTTTGGAAGCTGTATTTCCCTTGTATCCTCTATTGATATTATTCTGTGGCTTGGTGGTATGAAGTAAGACAATACATTCAGCAGGCTGGTTTTTCCTGATGCTGTTCCCCCTGCAACCAGTATGTTCAGCTCATACTGTATTGCCAGCCAGAGAAATGCTGAAACATCCGGGCTCAGTGTTTTATTCTCTATAAAATCCGTAACAGTCCATGGCTTTCTTGCAAACTTCCTTATGGTTAGTGTATTCCCCCTGGAGCTTATGGGAAAGAGCGTTGCATTTGCCCTGTCCCCTGTTGTCAGATATGCATCCATAAGCGGATTCAGATTGGTAATCTGGGTTCCCACCCTTCTGCCTATCATTGCAGCATAATTGTATATATCCACCTCTGATGGCACCAATACATTGGTTTTGAGCCAGCCCAGTTTTCTGTGATAAACCCATATGCTTTCCTTGGAACCGTTTATCACAATCTCTTCCAGATTTTTGTCATTAAGCATTATCTCTATGGGTCCCAGGCCAAGAGAGCTGTGAAGCAGCAGCCCAACAAGAATGTCTCTGTTTCTTTTTGAAAGATAAGGAAGCTCTTCAGTGATAAGTTTTGCACTTTTTTCTGTAAATGCCCTTTTCAGTTTTTTCATCTCCTCTGTATTTGCTATCTCCATGGGCCTTATTTCCAGCTCGGAAACCATCTTTTCCCTTACGGAGTCAAGAACAGCCTGGGTTGCAGGTTCAACGGCAGGAAAAACCAGCTTGTAAAATGGAACAAACTCTTTTTTGTTTTTTGAAATAATAACCTTTGCAGGGACATTGTCAACAAGCACCTCATACCTTTCCAGACATCCTTTAGCTTTTTTCCTTTCTCTTTTTTTTCCTTTCTTCATCAGACATCACCATCAAAACAGGCTCCCCAAACGGGGGATAATGCATTCTCATCAGCTTCTTCCCCTCCAGTATCTTTCCCCATTCCTCTATTTTATCCTTTGGAAGCTTAAATCTTCTGGCTGCATCCGAAACTTTTAACTTCCCTCTCTTCTCAACAAGATGCAGCAAATCATCAATGCTTGTTTCCAGAAAAAGCTGTTCCCCGTCAATGTTTTTGTAAACAAAGGCACTGTCTCCATCTTTCACTTTTATTGCCTTTTTTTCAGCCCCCTTTTCATGCCTTCTAATTCCGAGTTCCGGGCTTTTCAGCCTGGCTCTGCATCTGCTGCAAAACCTTGCCCTTATGCCAAGGGTTTTTCCGCATTTTGGACATTTCTTTGTCATTGGTTTTCTGTGTTTTTTTGAAGTTCTCCTCTGTTTTTTTCTGCTGCCTGACCTGGATACCTCCCTCCTGGATTTTCTTCCTCCCATACCATCTCTTAATTTTTGTTTTATGATTTATTAAATCTCTGCCAAAAATTATTATTAACAGTAAAATCTGCTGTTTTCAGAGGATTTTTATGTTGAACCAGAGAAAACCATTGTTTTCAAACATTGGATGTATGGTTCTGGTTCAACAGCTGTTGCCTCGCCAAGAAAACCGCCGACTTTAGTAGGCGGATATACGGAGGCAACATTATAAAATTTGCTGCTGGTGTTTTGATTTTTTGCTGCGAATCACACATGTTGTTTCTGTCAAACCGGGTATAACATATATTCTCCAGCACCGAAATCTTTATAAAGGGGTAAATTTATATTATATTAGCAAATTTGTTTCACTAAATAGGAGTAACAAATTGCTAAAGTGATTGTATGGATGAAAACCTCCCCCAGAAAAAAATAAGAACAGCCCAGAAATGCCCGGAATGCGGCTCTGAAAACATACGGTATGACCATATCAGAGGGGAAAGCGTATGCGAGTCATGCGGGGCTGTTGTTAAGGAAAGCATGATTGACCTTACACAGGAATGGAGGGCGTTTGATGAGGACCAGAGATCAAGAAGGGTGAGGACAGGAGCTGTTCTCACGCCAACAAAGCATGACCAGGGCATAACCACAGAGATAGGCAAGGGAAGGGGAGAACTTTTCAAGGTTGCCCCAAAAAAAAGGGCACAGTACTACAGATTAACAAAATGGCACAAAAGGCTTATCAAATCCAAGGACAGAAACCTGAGCTTTGCTTTTTCTGAGCTCCAGAGACTGATTTCATTTTTGCATTTATCCAGGGCTGTGCATGAGAAGGTAGCCAAGCTCTACCAGCAGGCAGTGAACAGGGGCCTTGTAAGGGGAAGATCAACAGAATCAATAATTGCAGCACTGCTCTACACCACATGCAGGGAGGAAGGCGCACCCAGAACACTGGAAGAAATTTCCAAGGCATCAGGGATAAACAAAAAGGATATTGGCAAAACATACAGGTACATAGCCAGAAAGCTCTCAATCAGGATTCTGCCTGCAAAGGCACAGGATTATGTTCCCAGATTTGGCTCTCTGCTGAATCTTTCCGAAAGGGTGCAGGTAAGGGCAGTTGATGTTCTTAATGAGGCTGCGCAGTATGATGTAACATCAGGCAAGGGACCAATAGGTGTTGCTGCTGCAGCGCTTTACATAGCAGCCGTGCTTGAAGGAGAGAAAAAAACACAGAGGGAGGTTGCAGACATAATTGGCGTTACAGAGGTTACAATAAGAAACAGGTACAAGGAAATGGTTGAGGCGCTTAACATAAAGGATGAGGTTGAGGAAAAGGTCAAGGAAGAGGAAGAAAGGGAAATGACACCACCAAGAAAGGAAGCGAAAAAACCAGCAAGAGCTGCAAGGCCGAAAAGAAAGCCCAAAGGGAAGCCAAAAAAACCAAAAAGAAAGCCGAAGAAACAGGCAAGGCCAAAAAGGAAGAAGCCGGCAAAAAGAAAAAAACCAAAAAAGAAAGCCAGGAAGCCGGCAAAAAAGCCCAGGGCAAAAAGAAAACCCAAAAGGAAGCCAAAGAAAAAACCAAAAAGAAAAACAAGTAGAAAAAGATAGCTTCCCAGCCACTGGTTGAAACCAGTGAAGTGAATTCCTATTTAAAGATGACTTTTAATTTTATGCTATGGAAGGATTAATGTTTGCAGGGCAGAATGAAATTGCTGTTGATAAAAAGGGAAGAATTTCAGTACCCTTTAGATACAGAAGGCTGATGAAAGAACATAACCTTGGATATTTCCATGTAAGTGAGGAAGAACCTGATGGATACAGGTTTTTATCCCTTTACCCCGGGCAGGAGGGAACAGAAATAAAAAATAACGGAAGGATTTCCCTGCCACGCGTTGCACTTGATTTTGCAGGCATAGAAAACAAGGCAGTTGCTGTTGGCAACAATAACCATATTGAGTTATGGTCGCCCGAAGAATGGGAAAGGTTTCTGAGAGAAAACAAAAAAACTGAATATAATGTAGCATTATTTATGGAAACAACAGCCGCCCTTTAACCTAATACTTTGTTATTATGTAGTGCAAACACCAATCTGTTAATTAATTTATATTGCTTTTCTGCCAATAATTAATTGTGCAATATTGTTTGCACTACAAAGAGGCCCGGGTTTGCACTACACAATGGCTGGCAGGTTGTATGTACAAAACATACAAAAAGGTGAGGGGAAAGAAGGTAGGCCCTTATTATTACAAAACAATAAGAACCGGGGATGGGAAGATAAAGGCAATATACCTTGGAAGAACAGAGGAGGAGGCGCTGAAAAGGGAAAAGAAACTGAATGAACTGAAGCAGAAATCCCAGGGACTCCCTGTGGAGAGGCCAACGCTGCTGCTGAAGGCCATAGGCATTGCTTTTATAATTCTTGTTTTTTTCCTTGCTTCCTCAATGATTTTCTGGGAGCAGGCAGAAATAGAGGAAATGGAAATATCCTATACAAGACTTTTCTTTGACCCGCATATAAGAACAGAGATAATATCATCAAAACTTGTTGGAGAAGACCTTGTTGTCAGGTTTTTTCATAATTCTCCAAACCCGGAGCCTGTAACAGTTGTAACAGACAGAAAATACATGCTCAGCACAAAAAAACCAGAACCAGGGAAAACAGCCACATTAAGGGTTTACAGCTGGAATGAAACTGATTACCTTGAACTTAAAATCGGCTCCACATCAGACATATTTGCATTCGGCAAAATACCTGAAAAAACCTTTGAGGTTGTCTCCAAGCGCTCTGCAAACTCCAGAACATTCAGAAACCCTGACAAAACCTATACAACAAAAATATCGCTAACAAAAAACAACGTGCTGGAGAACGGCATCTGGAAGCCTGTTGAAAAGGCGGAAAGCCTTAAAACAGCATGGTCTCTTAGTTATCTTGAAATAGACCCTGATTTTGACATACTGCTGAATGACGTGAATTATACATATGTCAACTTTACGCTAAGGATAAGCCCGGAGCTTGTGGGGCAGGGCATTCCATTCAGGTACTGTCTGATTGGAGGCGCATGCACAAAAACAACAATTGAATTTAATTCCACAGAGCTTGTGCATTCGCTTTACATCACAAACCCAAGCCTGTACAATTTTACCCTGGGCTTTGCATCCACCACGGTTTCTCTGACATCAGGGAATGTCACAGTTGACGGATATGTTACAGAAACATACAACTCGAGCGATTCCTGCAACAGCGCAGTGTACACAAAGAACACAGACCATTACAAGGCATTTTCAGGAACGCTTGTTCAGACATGCATTCCTGACACGCAGGACAGCACCAGGTACAGAATGTTCTTTGAATTCAACACATCCAGCATACCAAACGGCTCATCAATAGAGAATGTGAACCTTTCATATTACGGCATCTGGCTGGACTCGGGAAGCAATGTGAGCGCAATGCAGATAGATTACAGCATAACAGGCCTTTCAGACAGCAATGCAAGCAACTATAACATATGGACAGATATTGAAAATGGAACACTCTATGCGCATGACATGAACACTTCAGAGGGCTGGCATAATTACTCGCTTGGCTCTGCTGCTGCCCTGGACCTGCAGAGCAGACTTGATGAAACAGGCAGAGGCTGGTTTGCAGTAGGCATATCCAGCATAGGATGCACCTCGGGCTGCAACCTGGACCAGATTTATACAGTTGAATCTGCATATGACCCTGAACTTATAGTTGTATATACGCCTGATACAAAACCTCCGAATGTTACATGGTCAAGCCCTTCAGCAAACAATTCGCTTATACCTGCAAACCAGAGCTTTATATTCTGGAATTTTTCAAGCGATGACAACCTGAGCTCATGCAAATTCGAAATAAACGGAACAAACTATACAGGCATTGTTTCAGCTGACAGCCTGTTCTGCTATTACAACCAGACAGGTCTAACAGCAAACTACACATACTGCGCATACGGACATGCACAGGATTTGGGAGGCAACTGGAACACAACAGATTACAGATGCGCCACACTTAACGGCTCGGACACTGTCCCGCCTTATCTTTCATTTGCTTCCCCAACCCTTCCCAACCAGACAACCACAGGAAACAACTGGATTTACATAAATGTAACAAGCAATGAAACCCTGAATGCATGCCTGCTTGACTGGTACAATGGCTCCTGGAACAATCTGTCCATGACTGTATCAGGAACATACTGCTACAAAAATATAACAAGCATAGCTGATTATAATTACTATTTCAGGGTTTATGGGAATGACAGCGCGGGCAATATGAATGTCACAGAAGACAGACAGATAACACTTGACACAACACCACCACCACTGAACTTCACAGCTCCAACGCTTGCCAATGAATCCAAAACAAATAAAACATGGATTTATATAAACGTAACCAGCAATGAAACACTCACCTCATGCACCCTGGAAATCTGGAAATCATACACAATGAAATTCACAGAAGGAAACATAACAGATGACGGGTATGTTTCCTATTCTGACTGCTGTGGTGAATCTTATATAAGAGACAATTCAAGCTCTATAGCATCTGCTTATTATTCATCTTACAACTGCTCCTGCGGCGACAGCTGGACTCTTTGTGTTGAGGAAGGTAAAATATTCTTGGAATTCAACACATCCGCCATACCAAACGGCTCAGAAATAGTAAGCATAAACTTCACCTACTATGGTGATGGCCAGGGCCAGGACAGCAATGCTGTCTATTCAATAGATAACAGTACATCCAACTACCCCAATAATGACACAGGCAACGAAGACCTTTTCAATGACATTGGTAGTGGAACCCAGTACACATCCGGTATAAACACATCCCTAGGATGGCACAGCTACAGTCTCAGCTCCAGTGCCGCCTCAGACCTGCAGAGCCAGCTTGATGAAACAGGCAGCGGCTGGTTTGGAATAGGTATAACAGCAACCTGCAGCACATATGATGATGAGATTGACACGATATGCCCTGACAGTGATGCTATCTATACAGTGGAATCCGCTTATGACCCAATACTTGCTGTCACATACCTCTACCCGACAAACTACACAATGAATCTTTCCTCTGCAAATAACAATAAATCAGCCTGGGCAAATATGACAGGCCTGAATGATGGAAAGCACTATTTCCGAGTACGTTGCAATGATGCAACAGGCAATTCCAATATAACAGAAGACAGGCAGACAACGGTTGACACAACAGATCCACATATCGATTTTGTATCCCCAACATTATCTAATGAATCCATAACAAACAAAAATTGGATTTATATAAATATCTCTGGAATAGAAAACCTTTCATCATGTACACTTAACTGGTACAATGGCTCTTGGAGCAATCTATCCATGACAGTGTCAGGAACATACTGTTATATGAATATGACAAGCCTTTCTGATAGAGTATACTATTTCAGGGCCTATGCCAATGATACAGCAGACAACTGGGATGTCACAGAAGACAGGCAGACAGAGGTTGACACAACACCCACACCCCTTAGCTTTGTATATCCAACCCCTTCCAATGAATCCATAACAAACAAAAATTGGATTTATATAAATATCTCTGGAACAGAAAACCTTTCATCATGCGTGCTTGAATTATGGGATTCCGACGGCTCAGTACAGAGAAACATAACCCTCACAGGAGGAAACATAACATCTGACGGTAGTGTAATAGAAACGTATGTTTGGGATGGATATGAATATGGATGTGATGAAGAAGCCATTTATTCAAGAGACACTACCGACACGATAGCATACTCCGGACATATACAGACATGCCATTCTGGCATGGATGATATTACCTACAGTATGTTCTTTGAATTCGACACAACAGACGTGCCAAACACTATTAATTTTGATGATGTGAGGTTCTACTATCTCGGAAACAATCAGGACACAAATAGTTACCCAGAAGTACACCCTATGCAATATAGTATTTCAGACTACCCGGACACCCAAACAGGAAATGAATGGCTTCAGCTCGATATCATAAACGGAACCTCTTATGCCATTATAAACACAACCTCATACTCGTGGCACGACCAGTCCCTCGGCTCCTCTGCTGTATCAGACCTTCAGAACCAGCTTAGTGCAGGCTGGTTCGGTATAGGCATATACAGTTCAGGTTGCGACCCTGAAGTCCAGGGATGCAGCGGAGACCAGATTTACACAAGTGAATCCGACTTTGACCCGCAACTTATTTTAATATACTATGAATACACAGGTAACTGGACAAACTATACCATGAGTTTGGGCACGGGGAACAGGTCTGCATGGATAAACATGACAGGTCTGAATGAAGCTTCATACTACTTCAGGGTATACTGCAATGAAACCGTAGGCAACTGGAATGTCACAGAAGACAGGCAAACCGGCATTGATTTGTCAGCGCCTTTCTATACCCTGGACCAGGACAATGCCAGCGCCACAGCATTTGATGGCGATACTGTTACTGCATCTGTTTACTGGAATGACAGCATGACCAATGTAACCTATGTGGTTCTGAGGACGAACAAGACAGGCAGCTGGGCAAACGAATCCAGCACATACATAAACCAGAGTTCCGGCTATGCAAACATTTCAATTGACACAGCAGGCCATACAGGAGAAACCATATGCTGGGTGCAGTGGGCAGGCGATTCCCTTAACCACTGGAATGCATCCATGTCACAGGCAGCACACTGCTTTAATGTGAATTCCATGCCTGCTGTTTCCAAACCCAGGGCATATCTCCAGGATGATGAGACATCCAATTTCAGAAGGGGACAGGATGTAACAATAAAGGTTGATGTAACAGATGCAGACGGGGCTGCAGATATTGTTTCTGTTCTCCTCATGCTTCTGAATCCTGACTCCGCAAAGGTTTTGAACAATGTCAGCATGCAGAACATATCCGCAATAACAAACGGCTACACATACAGATACAATTACACGCTTCCGTCCAATGCAAAGCTTGGCACATGGACAATCCAGATTTATGCAAACGACTCTGCCGGCAATCTGGGCTATAACACAAGCACATTCATAGTGACAATAGGCAACACAGTGCAGATAAAGCTCACACTGAACAACACCAACAACAGGGTTTATATTCCGGGAACAGGAGAGATAGCTTCAGCATCAATAACAAACACAACCTATACAAATCCAGAGCACAAATACCTTGCTTCATACTTTAACAACACATTAAGAGGCCTGGTTTTCTCCCAGCAGAATTTTGCAGAGCTGAGCGTGAACAGGTCAGGCACAACCCATATGCTGGTAATAAGCCAGTACATGGAAAATTCGCAGACATTCCTTCCCTTCACCAGGGGCAGCTGGGAGGAGATTGACAGCAAAATAAACATGATAGAAAACCTTGAATTCCTGGCAAACATAGTTCCAAGCTTTTCATACGGCCTTGGAACAAAATATGTAATAAGGATGCTTCTCCAGTACTCAAACATAAACCTTCAGGGAAATATAACGCTCAGAAGAGGCACGCACAAACTGGTAATGGAAAGCACAGGAACCATCGGGGGAAAACAAACCATCAATATCACCACAGCTTAACACCCTCTTTTGAAGAATTCCCTTTTTTTGGAAACAGTATTTGTTTGTTATAACTTTTTCCCATTAATTAATCAATCGTTTAGTTAGCAGAAAAAGTCAGGGGCTCCTTTGGAGTTCCGTTTTTGGTAAAGGTTTTCCCATAGTTAAAGAATTGTGGAGGTAACTGAAAAGCTTTAGGGCTCCTTTGGAGTTCCGTTTTTGTTAACTTTTTCCGATAGTTAGCCAATCGTTTGGTTAGCAGAAAAAGTTACTGGCAGATGCAGACCTCGCTTTCTGTTGCATAGCATGTGCTGTTGTTCTCCATAAAGCCGATTACCACAGGGGTTCCCTGATATTCTGCCCTGAGCAGGCTCCCCGCAACAGCGCTGCCTGCCTTCTGCTCCATTGCTGTTTTCAGTACCTGGTTCTCATAGCTTTCAAGAGAATCCTGCAGTTCTGACTGGTGCTGTGCAACCATATTCAGCATGCTAACACATTCCCCTGACATGTTGTATTTTTCTAGGGTTTCGCCAAGTTTTTCAAAATCTTCAGCTGAAATCCCAATAGAATTCAGGATATTCTCCCCGAAATTGGGAAACCCATGAAAATTCAGAAAGGCAAAGCCAAAAAACACAACAAACAAAATACCGCCTGCTATGACAACAGGGTGTATCAGCTTATGCCTGGGCTCACCCCTGCTTTTCTCCCTGCTAAGCTTTCTTTGCAGGCTTTCTATTGCCTTTTCAAGTCCCTTAACCCTTGATAGCCTGAAACTCAGCATGAACACGCAGACAGCAAGAACAACAGATGAAAGCAGGGTAGCAGCAAGCATATTCACCTGAAGCAATGACCATATACCTCCGTTAAAAAATGGTATAAATCCAGCAAGAGCAATGCCTGAAACAAGGCATATAAAACCAAGAACCAGCCTGAGTCCAAGCCTTCTCCAGAAACCCAGATATCCCCTGTATCCTATAACAGCAATGGAGCCAAAGAAAAGCACAAGGAAAACATATGCAACTATCTGAACTGCCTGCATTATCTGGGGCATGTTTTTAATAAACTCAGCTGCAACGCCAGCAAGCGCAGAAACATCACTCATATTATATTATTCTTCTGCAATAATATAAAGAGATAAAGGGGATCATGCCATGTTTTCCAAAAAAATACTCTGCTCAAGCTGCGGCAAAACATATCCTGCAAACATGATTATATTCAGATGCCTGAAATGCTCAGGCCAGCTGGAAATTGTTTTTGATTATGCCAAGATCAGGAAGCATTTCAACCCCGAAAGGCCGATTGTCCATCTGAAATACAGGGAATTTTTTCCTGTAAAGAAAGCCCTGACACTGGGGGAGGGAGGCACGGACCTGCTGAAATCAAAAAACCTGGAGAAGGAGCTTGGACTTGGATTTAACCTCTTTTTCAAGAATGAGGCAGAAAACCCTACAGGCTCATTCAAGGACAGGGGCTCTTCTGTTGAGGTAGCCAAGGCCATGGAATTCCTCAAAAAACCCGGCAGCATGAACAATACAGTTGCATGCGCCAGCACAGGCAATATGGGTGCCAGTGTTGCAGCATACTCTGACCTGGCAAACCTGGAATGCCTTGTTTTCACACCAAGGGATGCTGCAAAAACAAAGCTTGAGCAGATTCTTGCATATGGAGCCAGGGTGTTTCATGTGAGGGGAGATTACACACGGACAGCAAGGCTTGTTGAAGAGGCATTCAGGCAGGGCAGGGCATACCTTTTGGGCGATTACCTTTACAGGAGAGAGGGAACAAAATCAGTTGGCTTTGAGATTGCCGAGCAGCTGCCACGGACAGATTATATATTTGTTCCTGTAGGAAACGGGACGCTTTTGTCAGCCATATGGAAGGCATTTGATGAATTCATGAAAACAGGCCTGGCAAAAACAATGCCAAGGCTCGTTGGAGTTCAGGCATCTGGCTGCTCCCCTGTTTACAAGGCATGGAAATCCGGCAGAAAAATAAAACCGGTAAGAGGAAAAACCATAGCAGTGGCAATGGAATGCGGCGACCCGCTTGACGGCGAAAGGGCACTGAAATCCGTAAATGAATCAAAAGGCTTCATGATTGCTGTTTCTGACAGGGAAATCATAAAAGCCAAGAATCTCCTCTCAAAGAGAGAGGGACTTTTTGCAGAGCCTGCAGGTGCAGCTGCCCTTGCGGGCCTGATAAAGGCAAAAAACACACTGCCCAGGGATTCAAATGTTGTATGCCTTGTAACAGGGCATGGCCTCAAAACCCCGTTTACCGGCATAGAGGGAAGACCAAAGGAAATAAGCAGCTCTTTAGCCAATCTTGACAGGATTTTCGGATAAGGAAAGAATTTAAATACCTATATTGTCAATATTTTGGTATGGCCAGAATGTATTCCAGAAAAAAGGGAAGGTCAGGAAGCAAAAAACCCATGAAAAAGGAAGCAGGCTGGGTTAAATACAAACCAAAAGAGATAGAGGAAATTATAGTTAAATTGTCCAAACAGGGCATGCAGTCAGCTGAGATTGGAACCATACTAAGGGATGAATATGGAATACCGCTAACCAAGATATTCACCAAAACCAGGATTTCTGCAATTTTAAAGAAACACAAACTCTACCCGAGCTATCCCGAGGATATGCTTAACCTTCTGAAAAAGGCAGCAAACCTTCAGGCGCATATGGACAAAAACAAAAGGGATTACACATCAAAAAGAGGTTTAGAGCTTACAGAATCAAAAATCAGAAGGCTTGCCAAATACTACAAGAAAAAAGGCATTCTGCCTGTTGACTGGAAATATTCAGCCGAGAAGGCAAGGCTGCTGGTTAAATAAACTGTTTCTAAACCATAACCTTCAAATTCTTGCTTGCTATTGCTGCAAGAATCCTTCTGCCTATCTCTGTTTTTTTCCTTATTTTTATGATGCCTTTTTTTCCCACAAATGCAGAGAATATGTAGTTATCGCCTTCATAGAAGTCCATCTGCTCCCCGGTGAATCCCTTGTCCACCCTGAGCAGTATGTTTGCCCCGGACTCCTCGTACTCCCAGGGTATCTCCCCCTTTAATGTGCTTTCCTTTGGCTCCACTGTTATCTTTATGCCGAGCTTTTTCTCTATCTTGTCTATATTACTGCCTTTCTTTCCAATAAGCCTTGCAATAACATCGTTTTTCACTTTAACTGAAACCCTGTTGTCAGAAAGGAACTCAACCTCTGCCTGAGGGTCCCATCTCTTCATCTCTTCAAGAACCTTTTCCCTGGCAAGGTCTCTCAGGGGGGAGGCAGTCTGCTCCTGCACAGGAACAATAACATTTTCCTCTCCGTATGTATATATCTCAAACTCAAGCTTCTTTGTTTCAAAATCCAGAATCTCCACTACAGGCCTTGTGAGGTCAGCCTCCTGCATGCCTGAAGGTATCTTCACAACAAGCCTTAGCTCATAGACCTTCTTTATATTTCCGCCGCTTATGTAAATTACAGTATCAATCACATGCGGAATCATTCCCAGCTCTATCCTGCCGATAAATCTCTGTATGGCGGAAACAGGGTCAGTGGAATGCACAACACCAATCATGCCAACCCCTGCAAGTCTCATGTCTGAAAATATCCTGAAGTCCCTGGTTTTCCTAACCTCATCAAATATTGTATAGTCAGGCCTTACAAGCAGAAGCATCTCGGCTGTCTTTTCCCAGTCTCCTTCCAATGGAGCATACTGGGTAACCTCAGGCCCAACCTGCAGGTCCCTTGGCTGTTCAAATGTTTTCACAATCCTGCCGCTCTCCGAGAGGAATTCAGCTATGCTTGCTGCAAACGTGGATTTTCCTGAACCCGGGGGGCCTGCAATCAGCACACCCTCGCTGCCTGAAACAAGCTTGGTTTTCAGCTCTTCATTAAGCTTGTAATCATCCAGCGTTATCTTGGCAATCGGTCTCACAGCAGTGAGTTCCAGCGAATCAGAAAAGGGAGGCCTTGTTATGGAAACCCTGTACTCTCCCATCTGTATAACCATTGCTCCCTGCTTGCTTATCTCCAGAAAACTGTTCTCATCTGTTCTTGATTTTGAAATAATCTCTTCAACCAC
>JAFCEK010000009.1 GCA_017609225.1 Candidatus Aenigmatarchaeota archaeon
TCATCCTCTGTGAATAATGGTTTTGATTCTTCTGATACCTCTCCTGATATCTGGAAGGTTTCCTGTCCCATCATATTTACCCTGGAAACCTGCGGGTTTGAGATTATAATATCCTTTTCAGGTGTTTTTATTACAACCTCCTCTGCCTCTATTGGCTCTGCCTGAATTCCCATTCTTTTTGCCATCCTTTCAAGCTGCCTTGGGTTTATTCGCATGTTATCTCCCTTTTTTGTATTTGTTTTTGTTTTATTTATAATGTTAATATTCTGGTTCGCATAACGCTGTTATACTTATTAGCTTTTCTGTTTTTCAAAACATATTTCCTATAATATATAACAAAACCCAGATTAGTTTTTATTGTTAATTATCTATTATTTCTCATAGAATGCCGGGGGGTTGGGTTTGTTATTTTCTTGCTGTTGGGTGATATATGGTGATTTGAATGGAATTTCAGATATTTGATGTTGACTATGTGGTTGTGGATGGAAGGCCTATAATAAGGGTGTTTGGAAAAACAATAAATGGCGAAAGTGTTTGCGGCTTCTATGAAAACTATCTGCCTTATATATATGTTGATGATGAAAAGGCGCTGAATATTCTTAAGAATGAACCTCAGGTTCATAAAATAAAGAAGGTTCGGAGAAAGATTATCGGAGATATGACACCAAGGGATATGTATAAGGTTTTTCTTAAGAATCCTGCAAAAACACCTGAAATAAGGGAAAGACTGAAAGCAAACGGGCTGAATCCTTACGAAGCTGACATACTTTTCAAATACAGGTTTATGTGTGACCTTGGGCTTAAAGGCCTTTCCTGGATTAGGGTTGCAGACGGAAGTCCAACCTCAACAAACACTGTTCGCGTTTCCAAAACAATCAGAATCAAGGAATTTGAATGCAGAGAAAAATTAGAGGATGCGGAAATGAAAATTCTTGCACTGGATATAGAATGCATATCAACAAGGCCAGGAGATGTTCCTGATGCAAAAAGGGATCCAATAATCATGGTTTCTATGGTTTTTAACAGTCCCTATGAAGGCAAAAAACAGATTGTTCTGAGCACAAGAAATGGTGAGGGTGTTTTCAGTTTTTCAACAGAAAAAGAAATGCTTGAGGAATTTATAGATATAATAAACAAATATGATCCTGATATAATAACAGGATATAATATAAACGGGTTTGATTTGCCTTATATAATTAACAGGATGAAGGAAAATAATGTAAGGCCTCTTTTTGGAAGATGCAACCAGAAATCTGCTTTTGTCAGAAGCTTTGGCATCAGGAACAGAATCACTATAACAGGCAGGGTTGTTGTTGACAGTTTTGAAATAGTAAAAAAGGATTTTTCATTGCAGAGGTATGGACTGGATTTTGTAGCTGAAAAACTGCTTGGAGAAAGAAAGATTGATGTAAAGCATTCTGAAATTGAAAAGCTCTGGAGGGGAAATGAAGAGGAATTTAAAAAACTTGTTGAATATTCCATAAAAGACTCTGTGCTTGCTATGGATCTGGTTTTGAAATTAAACCTTATTGATAAATATATTGCTCTTTCAAAGGTTTCCGGAACGCTTCTGCAGGACACGCTGGATTCAGGTGAAACATCAAGGATTGAAAACTTTCTGCTTAAGGAGTTCAACAGGGCAGGTTATGTCTTTCCATGCAAACCTGAACAATCAGAGGTAAAAAAAAGGGAAAGGGAAAGGGCAGAAAAATTAAAGGGTGGTTTTGTTTTGGAGCCTGAAAAAAAGCTTCATTCAAATGTTCTTGTGATGGATTTCAAGAGCATGTATCCTTCAATATTCATTACATACAACATATGCCCGACAACCATTGTTAAAGATGGCAACAGACAGGGTCTTATTGAAACCCCTTCCGGAGCAAAGTTTCTCCCAAAAAACATCCAGTATGGGATAATCCCAAAGATTTTAGAGGGGGTTATGAAGCAAAGGCAGGCTGTGAAGAAAAAACTAAAGGAATGTAAAGATGAAAACAAGAAAAGGGCGCTGGATGCCGAACAATGGGCATTGAAGATAATGGCAAACGCATTTTACGGTCATATGGGCTATGTGAGGTCAAGAATTTATGACCTGGATATAGCAAATGCCATAACAACATGCGGGAGGGAAACAATAAAAGAAACAGCAGCAAAGATTGAAAGGGAATTTGGCTATAAAATTGTTTATGGTGATACAGATTCTGTTTTTGTGAAGGTTCCTGAAGATGATACTGAAAAGCTCAGTGAAATTGGAAAGGGTATTGCATTAAAAATAACAGAGGAGCTTCCCGGCATAATGGAGCTTGAATTTGAAAAGATATTCAGGAGGTTTCTTCCTCTCACAAAGAAGAGATATGTTGCATGGAAACTTGAACATACAGGTGACGGATGGAAAGAAGGTATAGAAATGAAGGGTATAGAAACCGTCAGAAGGGACTGGTGCGGTCTTGTGGGTGACACTATAAAAAACGTTATTGACATCATTCTGAAAAAAAATGATGTGAAGGCAAGTGTGAAGTATTTCAAGGGTGTTATACAGGACCTTGTTAATGGAAAGATTCCAATAGAAAAGCTTGTTATAACAAAAACCATGACAAAATCTCCCAAACATTATGCAGGCATACAGCCGCATATAGAGCTTGCAAAGAAAATTGAAATGAGAAATCCTAATGATGTTCCCGGTATCGGTGACAGAATAGGATATGTTATTGTGAAGGGAACACAACTGCTGTCAAAGAGGGCTGAAGACCCTGCTTATGTCCTGGAAAAAGGTCTTCAGGTGGATTCAAACTATTATGTTGAGAATCAGCTGCTTCCTCCACTGGAAAAGATATTCAGGGGTCTTGGTGTTTCAAAATCAGAGCTGCTTGGCAATGGAAGGCAGATTGGCATACTTGATGCTATTAGAATGAATGGTCACAAACAACCTGAGCATAAAATGCCGAAAGAAATCAATGCAAACGAGATTAACGGGTTTATATGCAGTAAATGCAATGAATTTTACAGAAGGGTTCCTCTTGTGGGAAGATGTGAATGTGGTGGATCGCTGCTTTTTTCAAGTCCAAAGGGTCCTGCTGAGTCAGCTGTTGTGCAATGAGTTTCTGGTTTTGTTATTTATATGGTAATATGAACTTCATGTTAATTTAACCCTGCTTTTTTCTTTTTTATGTGAAGCCATGCGTGAAAAATCAAGCATAAAACAAAAATTCCATGTGAAATAAGGGTTAGTTCACATATATTCATTTCGATATCATGCGAACACATTCAGTGGAAATAAAGGGGTATGAATTCACATGAATTTCACATAATCCCCATGTAGAATAATATTAACGGTAACATCAGCACACCCATTGAACTGCTTCTTTTGATTCCTGTAAGCGGTGCAATAAGACCTATTGAGGTGGAAACAAAAAGTATGAACATTCCTGCGAGTCCTGAAAGAAATGCTGTAAGTATGAGAAGGAAAACCATCATCATCGCCGTGAATATGGAATAATTTATTTTCTGTATTGCATCTACTATTTTTTTCGTTGTCTTCAGCATTACTATAGCACTTATGCCCGCTGCTATAAGGGCAACAGCCATTAAAACGATTATTTCATTAAACCCGAAATCAGGCAGTATCTGCTGCACTGCAAGAGCAGCCCCGCTTCTTGCCTTGGAAATTGTGTACAGGGATATCAGGGAAAACAATGCAACAACCGTGTTTATTGCTCCAACTGATATCAGAAACTCCCTGTAATCTTTTTTTCTTGTTATTTCCTGGGTAAGCACTGCTGCTTGTGCTGCGCCAATGCCTGGCAGTGTTCCTACAACAGACCCTGAGAACAAGCCCTTAACAATACCTGAAAATACAATTTTTCTTTGCGGCTTTTCAATTTCCATTTCCTGCGGTGGTATTTTTGTTTTTCTGTTAAGACTTACTATCAGTGTGCTCATTCCGAACAGGCCTGTAAATACAGGAAAAAGCATTATGCCTGAAGGCAGTATATATGAGTTGAATATAATAAGCCCGAGTATGCCTGAAAGCAGGAATGTAAATGTTGCTGCAGGTATCTTTCTTCCTGTTTCTGTAAGTATCATAACAGCTGCTATTAATATCAGAATCCAGTGTATATGGAGCTGTATATTCCGGTAAATAACAGGCACTGCTGCAATAATTACAGGAAAAAGCAGGGAGGAAAGCAGTATCACTCCAATTCCTCCTATAATCGTAAGATAGACTGCTTCAAGCCCCCTGCCTTCCAGAAGCATATAATGTCCAGGCAATATAGAGAGTGCTGTTGAGGGTTCTGGCGCGCCCAGAAGTATGGAAGGTACAAAATCCCAGAAAGTATGCGTAATTGCCAATGATATCAGTGCAGCTGCAAGGGGGTAGGGGTTCATGCCTGCTCCAAAACCAATCAGAACAAGGGTTATGGTGTTTACATGAAGACCTGGTATCAGACCTGTGGCTGTTCCAAGGATTATGCCAAGCAATGTAAATGCCAGTAACTCTATAAACATTTCAGTCTCCCGACAAAAATCCTTTTTTATGTATTATCTCAAGGTATCCCGAACCTTTTGGGTATTCATCAACTATACCTGTTGGGCATATCATGCTGCCTTTTTCAAACGAATAAATATCATTCCCTTTCTCCCTAAGCTTCATTGCTGTTGAATTGAATACAACCACCCTTATGTTTTCTGTGCTGTCATTTATTGTGAAAAAGACATGATTGTTTGAAATGGTTTTTGTTATTATTTCTCCGCATACCTTTACTGTTTTTCCTATATCATCTGATGTTATTTCTTTTATTGGTTTGGGTTTTAATTCAAGGTTTTCTGATGCCAGGAACAGAAGCAAAAGGCCTGCAACAGAGCAAAGAACAGCAATGTTTCTGAGTGCATGCTCTTCCATATTTATTATTATATTTCATGTTTGGATAAAAAACTAGATATTATGAAAAACCACGTTTCTTGTTTTCAGGTTTATTTCTGCAAAACTTCCCTCGCCAACAGAGAGCAGGGTTACCCCTTTATATGACTCAAGGAACCTGTTTTTTGTTTTGAGCCAGAATATATCAGGCACAGGGTCTATGATAAACCAGTCCTTTTCTGATATTATCATGTTTCTTTTTGGGTTCAGGTGTCTTTTTTTAAGATAGTTTACCGCGTCTTCTTTTGTTGTTTTATTTCCCGGTTTATAGGCAAGTATTGTTATCTTTTCATTTCCTTTTGAAAGCAGTATCCATGTGGGGTTTGGCTTTGTTTCTTCATGTGTTACTACAATGTCTGCTTTTGCGTTCTGGTTTTTTCTTGGCGTTATTATTAAAGAGGCATTCATCCTTCCTATTGGATTTGTTATTGGAACATCCGGATATATTATCTCCTTTTCAAACAGTATGTTGTTTCTTACAAAACCTCTGATGCCAATAACATCATCCTCTGATACTGGTTTTTTGCTGTTTACCTCAATTATGCCTGTGGGGTCTTCAAGAACAAAGCCCTCCGGCTTCAGCTCCTTTACCATTCCTATCACAGAGAGCTCTGAAAACCCTTTCCTTGCGTTGCTGATTGAGACTGCATTTATTTTTTTAAGAAGAATGTTCTTCAGACCGTTGTATTTTTCATTGTAATATTGTATAAAATCATTGGGCGTTAATCTTGTTTTTTTCTCTGGCTTTTTTATTTCAATATTTATTTTTTGTTTTTCCGGGTTTGCGCTCTTTTTTTCTTCATCTTTTTTTTCCGGTTTTTCATCTTCCATGAAAAAAATTTTTCCGTTCTTTTTTGCTGCGTTCAGGTATTTGTCTATATTGGTTTCATCTATTCTTTTCAGTACATCAGGCGGTATTACCACACCAATCTCAAGAAACCTTGAGATAATTTCTTTTTTTTCCATAACATTACCTTGTTTTGCAAACTAATTAGGTTTGGTTTGTGCATGCCTCTCCAGCAGATAGTTCTCTTCAAGTATTTCCCTTATTTTTCTTACAATTGACTTGTTGAGCAGCATTCTTATCTCCTTTGTTCTTCCATATCTTCCCTTTGATATAACCCTTGCATTTATTATACCCAGCATATCCAGCTCATTTATCAGGTCTGAAACCCTTCTCTGCGTGAGTATTTTTATTCCTCTTTTTTTGCATATGCTTTCATATATTGAGTAAATATCGCCTGTTTGTATGCTTTTGTTTTTTTCTGTAAGTGTTATGATTGAAGCAAGCACTGCCTGGGACTGTTTTGGCTGCGAACTAACAACAGATATTATTCTGTCAAAATCGAGTTTTTCCTCTGCCTTGTCAACATATTCCAGTGTTATTCTGTTTTTTCCGTCTCTTTCAACAAGCTCTCCTGCAATTCTGAGCAGGTCAAGCGCCTTTCTTGCATCGCCATGCTCCTGTGCTGCCAGGGCAGAACATTTTTCTATCACACCATTATCCAGAACCCCGTTGTTGAATGCTATCCTTGCCCTTTCCTTAAGTATATCTTTAAGCTGCGTTGCATTGTAAGGTGGAAATATTATTTCCTCTTCTGAGAGGCTTGATTTGACCCTTGGATCGAGGTTGTCTGTAAAGGATACGTCATTAGATATGCCTATTATGGAGAGTTTTGTGTTTTTCAGGTCCTGGTTTATTCTTGTAAGGTTGTAAAGAATTTCATCCCCTGTTTTTTTTACCAGAACATCAATCTCGTCAAGTATCAGAATAATGTTCTGTTTTTTTGAATCAATTGCATTAAAAAACATTTTATATATCTGGTCTGTTGGAAGCCCTGTTGCCGGAACCCTTAGGCCAAGGCTTCTTGTAAGCTCTGCAAGAAGCCTGTACTCTGTATCAGAAACCTTTTTCATCTTGCAGTTTATATAAAGCGTCTTTATGTTTTCAGATCGTGCAGAAAGGTTTTTTGTAACATATCTTACAGAGACAGATTTCCCTGTTCCAACTGTTCCAAACAGAAATATATTGGATGTTCTTTCTCCTCTGAGCGCAGGGGCAAGCGTTTGCGCAATCTGGTTTATCTGCTCTTCCCTGTGTGGTATTTTTGAGGGTACATACTGGTCTGTCAGGCTGTCTTTTTTGTTAAAAACCGCCTTTCTCTGCATATAACTGTCAAATATCTGATCAAGACTTGTTTGTTTCATTTGAATCCTCTTTTATAACACTGTTATATCGATATCATGCCCCATTTTTAATTACACATATAATTTATTACAACCATTATTCTATTGTTGTTATGGTTTATAAAATTTCCAGTGGAATTTTTGTATATATAACAGTGTTATATCCCAACTCCTTTGTTTCTCTTGGAAAAATTTACCTATAAAATATAATATAAAATTTCATCTGGAGTATGGAAAGTATAACAGTGTTATATTATTATAATAAAAATAAATTATTAATTGGGGCATTCTCCACTAGAAACAATGGTCTTGGTGTTTTAACACATTTTTTTTGCTAAAATCAAAGAATAAAGCGTTTTTATATTAATCCACAAAATATTATTAATGGTTTTATGAGAATACTTGTGCTTGCAGACATACATGGGGATTTTGAAACATTGAAAAAAATTGTAGATGATACAAAACATGAAGGCATAGATCTGGTTATATGCCCGGGAGACTTCACAGACATCTTTGCAACCCCAAAGGAATTTGACCAGATTGATATGGCAGAGCTCATAATACAGAAAATACTTTCACTTAAAATCCCTGTTTTTTGTGTTCCTGGAAATCATGACCCCTATGAAATAATTGAGGTTTTTAATGAGTTCGGAACAAACCTGCATAACAAAAAAACAGTTTTCAAAGGCATGCCGTTCATTGGCTTCGGTGGAGCAGCCACACCATTCAACACAAAGTTTGAACCCTCAGATGAGGAAATAAAGGAATCGCTTGAAAAAAACAGCAGTGGCCTGAAGCCAGGAAAATTCATACTTGTTGTCCACAACCCACCAAAGAACACAAAACTTGACCTTACAGCATCAGGCCAGCATGTGGGCTCTGAGGCAGTAAGGAATTTTATAATTGAAAAAAAACCAGTACTTTCATTATCAGCACATATACATGAAAGCAGGGGAGAGGACAAACTCGGCAGCAGTATACTGTTTTATCCCGGCGCTGTTTTTGAAGGATATTATGGAATAATAGAAATTGAAGGCAAAGGCATAAAAACCGAAATCAAAAAAATATAGCCTATTCTCCAATACCCCTGAGTTTCTCTGCTATATCATTAACGCTGCCAAGTCTTGAAACAGCCAATGGTATATTTTCCACATCAGCAATCCTTTTTGCAATCTCATCAACCATGCTAAGGCCATGAAGAACAATAAGCGCAGGATGAAGGTTTGTAAGTTTTATTGCAACCATGGGAGTTCTGCCTGTTGAAACCTTGGTAAAAATAAGAACCCTCTGGGTAGTAATGCCATAAAGCCTTATCAGCTCAGAAAAACTAAGCTCTGTTATTGCCTTCAATGAATCTATTATAGTGTAGCCATAAAGTTCCTGGCCTGATCCTATGTTTTTTGTAACCAGAACAGCATTTATTGTTCTGCAGAAATCCCTCAGACCCACACCTTTGTTAAATTCCTTTATATCAATTATAGCATCAGACAACGGGTGACTTTGCATGTTCTTTACAAAACTTCTTATAATCTGGCCACCCTCCTTTTCATCAAGAGTGAGCAATGCAGCAATATATTTTTTTATTACCTTTATGCCAGGGCTTTTTCTTCTTCCTGATTCATAATCAGAAACAACAGAGCTTGTAATCCCAAGCTCGCTTGCCAGGGATTTCTGGGATATCTTGAATATATTTCTCCATTTCTTTATTACCTTTTCCGGGTTTTCAGATAATACAATCTCTCCAACAATGTCCTTTGCAAGCTGTTTCTTTGCAAGTGAAAATTCGTCAGTTACATTATCCATATTCGATAATTAAAGAACAGGTATTTAAACCTTTCGGTTTGCAATAAATTAATATGAAAACCTATGCAAAGGGCGCAAGAACAGAACGCGAGCTGCTGCATTTTCTGAATCATATAGGATGCGCTGTGCTTCGCGTCCCGTCCTCAGGTGGTTTTCTCTCGCCTGTTGACATAGTGGCAATAAAGAACGGAAAAATACTTGCATTTGAATGCAAGGCATGGAGCAAAAAACCCAAACTGAAAAAACAGCAGCTCAGGGCATTTTCTGAATGGTGCAGAAAGGCAGGTGCAATGGGCTTTGTTGCATGGAGGAGAACGCATTCAGAAGAAAAACTAACAGCGTCAGGCAGATGGCTGTTCCTGAGAGTTGAGGATGCAGAACAGAACAAGTATAAAGATGAATACTGGATAGAAAGAGATATTCTGTTAAGGATTTTGGGATTATAATTTTATCTTTATAATGTTTTTTATTTCTTCTGCTGTAAGATTGGGATTCATAAGCCTTACAGACTTTGCATTTTTTTTGCTGGAGCCGGGCTCAACAAGATATGTCATCCATAAATCTATTGTTCTTGAGACAGTCCATTTGTGCAGGCCTGTTATCCTTGCAATTTCAGAAACACTCAAAAAATCAGCACCGTTCATATGCGCGTTTTTCAGCGCATCATATATCTTCATGACATTTGAAACTGTGTTTCTGTAAAATCCCCTTTTCTCCTTTTCTCTCCATGGATATTTACTGCTGAGCTCTATCACATCCATGCCTAAACACTTTCAAGATCTTTTACAGCTCTTTCAATTTTATTCATTGCAGATTCAATCTTTTCATATGATGTTGCATATGAAATCCTTATATAACCTTCGCCCATTCTCCCAAACTCTGTTCCGGGAACCACAGCAACCTTTGACCTCCTGAGAAGCCATTCCGAAAAGTTAAGGGATTTCATGCCAAACCCCTTTATGTTGGGAAACGCATAAAACGCGCCTTTAGGCATAATGCAGGAAACCCCCGGAATTTCATTAATCCTTTTTACAACCATTCTCCTTCTCCTGTCATATTCCCTTCTCATTTTTTCCACAGCAGCCTGCGAACCCTTTAATGCATCCATGGCAGCCATCTGCGAGAGTGTTGGAGCGCATATGCTGGTGAATGTATGAAGCTTTGTCATTGCCCTTACAAGGTTCTCGGGGCCGGCGGCATACCCAATCCTGAAGCCGGGCATTGCATATGTTTTTGAAAATGAATGCAATGTTAAAACATATTCAGCCATTCCATTCAGGGAACCAATTGAGATATGCCTTGCATCATCATAAACAAACTTCTCATATGCCTCATCGGATATGACAAGAAGCTCATGCTCTCTTGCAAAATCAGCAATCTCCTCCAGGCGCTTTCTGCTAAAAACAGTTCCTGTTGGGTTTGATGGTGTATTTATAATCAGAACATTTGTTTTTTCCGGAATTATTGTCTTCTCCATTCTTTCTGTGGTGAATTCAAAACCATCCTCCTCATAAAGAGGAACAGAAAGCGGAATTCCGTTCAGAATCTCAACCGTGGGCTTGTATGCCAGGAAGCCAGGATCAGGCAGCAGAACACCTTCCCCCGGGTCTATTGTGCACATTAATGCCAATAGTATGGCTTCAGTGGAACCTGTTGTAACTATGATGTTTTCAGGCATGGTTTTTATCCTGTTTTCCTTTCCGAGTTTTTTTATGATGGTCTCCTTTAGTTCAGTTCTGCCCCCGGGAGGGGAATAGTGTGTGTATTTCTGTTCCAGCCGCTTTTTTACTGCCTTTATTATGTTGCCCGGGGAATCAAAGTCAGGCTCTCCAGGACCCAGGCTTATTATATCCTTTCTTTCCTCCGCGATTTTGAGAAGCTTCCCTATCATGCTTGCAGGAAGCTCCTCCTCCCTCTCGGAAATAATATGCCTTATCATATTATTTAATTAACTTCCGGAATAAATAAATACTATGAACAGGATGCATTTTCTTTTTAATCCAAAAACAGTTGCAGTGATTGGTGCTTCGAGACACCCAAGAAAGGTGGGGCATGTCATATTCAGAAATTTCCTTGAAGGCAGCTTTAGGGGAGAGGTGTTTCCTGTAAACCCTGACACAAAAACACTGCTGGGAAAAAAATGCTACAGCACCGTGCTTGCAATAAAAAAAAGAATAGACCTTGCTGTTATAGCTGTGCCTGCAGCCATAGTTCCCGGAGTTATGAAGGAATGCGGAAAAAAAGGAATTCCTGCAGCCATAATAGTAACAGGCGGCTTCAGGGAAATAGGAAATACAGAGCTTGAAAGAAAGGTTGAAAAAACAATAAAAAAATACAAAATCAAAACAATAGGCGTAAACTGCCTTGGCATATTTGACCCTTACTCCGGCGTGGATACATTATTTCTTCCAAGCTACAAGCTTGAAAGGCCCGGAAAGGGAAGCATAGCATTTATAACACAGTCAGGGGCAATTGGCTCTGTAATACTGGACTGGATGGCAATGAAGGGATACAACATAAGCAAGTTTATTTCATACGGCAATGCAACGGGTATTGATGAGGCAGAGCTGATAGATTTTCTTTCAAAGGATAAAAAAACAAAGGTAATCTGTGTTTATCTTGAAGGCGTAAAGCATGGCAGAAGGTTTTATGAAGCAGCAAAAAAATGCTCAAAAAGAAAGCCAATAATAATCCTGAAGGGGGGATTGACAAAAGAGGGGAACAAGGCAGTTTCAAGCCATACAGGAAGTCTTGCAGGAACAAAGGAAATTTATGAGGCGGTTTTCAGGCAGACAGGATCAATAATGGCAAGGGATATTGAACAGGTTTTTGATTTTGCCAGAATATTGTCAACACAGCCGCTCCCAAAGGGAAACAGGGTACAGATTATAACAGACGGTGGGGGGTTTGGAATACTTACTGTTGACAATATAATAAGGAATGGTCTGGAGCTTGCAGAGATGAATAAAGACTCACAAAACTTCCTAAAAAACCATGTTCCAAAGTATGTGGTAGTGAAAAACCCGATTGATCTTACAGGGGATGCCACAACAGAAAGATACAAAATGGCTCTTGACACAGCGCTCAGGGACAAAAATGTTGATATGGTTGCAGTTATAATACTCTTTCAGGTTCCCACACTAACACCTGATATTGTTGAGGTTATAAACGAGGCGAACTCAAAAAAGAGAAAACCCATAGTAGTGATTGCTGCAGGCGGAAGATATACAGAGACTCTGAAAAAAAGCCTGGAGGGCTATGGCATACCATGCTTTTCCTATCCTGAAAGGGCAGCAGAAAGCCTTAATGCACTCTACCAGTACAGCAGGAGAAAGACAGGATAAACATGAATGCACACAAATTTTTTGCAAAGAGAGATGGCTGGTGTCATAAAGGGGATTTTGGCAAGCTTCTTGTTATAGGAGGAAGTAGGAGATATTCTGGTTCTCCTGCACTGCAGGCTCTTGCAGCACTGCGCACAGGTGCGGATTTAGCCATGATACTTGCTCCTGAAAGGGCAGCAGACATTGCAGCATGCTTTTCTCCGGATATCATAGCAGAGCCTGTTAAGGCAGATTTTTTTGGTTTGCAGCACCTGAAATATGCACTGAAACTTTCAGAAGAACATGATGCCGTGTGCATAGGCGGGGGACTGGGAAAAAACAAAAACACCCTCATGTTTGTGCGCTCCTTCCTGAAAAAGGTTCCGGTGCCCTGCGTGGTTGATGCTGATGCAATAAAGGCGTTAAACAAAAACATGAAACTAAAAAACGAATTTATACTAACCCCGCATGCAAAAGAGTTTGAATATCTTTCCGGAAGAACTCCCGGTACAAAAACAGAAGAAAGAAAAAAGCAGGTAACAGAAACAGCAGCAAGGCTGAACACAAACATACTGCTGAAGGGGCATACAGACATAATCTCGGACGGAAAAACAACAAAACTTAACAAAACAGGAAGCCCCTATATGACTGTTGGCGGAACAGGAGATATACTGGCAGGCGTTTGCGGTGCAATGCTTGCGGCCGGCATAAAACCATTTAAGGCTGCCTGTATGGCAGCATATATAAACGGTCTCGCAGGCGATACGGCAGCAAAGGAATACAGGCAGGGATTGCTGGCATCAGACATGCTGAAGTTCATACCCAGGGCTGTAATGCTTTCAGGACAATAACCAAACCAATCCTGACTTCAGCGAGGGATATGAGGAAGCAATATTATTTTAATCTGACAAATATAATGCATGAAGAAGCGCAATGTAATAATAATGGGAGCTGCTGGAAGAGACAGGCACTGACCCTCTAATTCCACAACTTCCTTACATCTTTCCGGGACAGCACCTATAATGTTGTTTGTTTTACAGCAGCACAGATAGCAGGAATAACAAACAGAAAATTCCCAAAAGAGCTGGCAGGGAGGCTGTACAAAAAAGACATCCCAATCCTTCCCGAATCAATGCTACCAGAGCTGATAAAAAAACACGATGTTGATGAAGTGGTGCTTGCCTATTCGGATTTATCGCATCAAGAGGTAATGGAAAAGGCAGAGCTGGTTTTGTCATGCGGCGCTGACTTCAGATTAATCGGTCCAAAATCAGCAATGCTGAAATCAAAAAAACCAGTGATATCTGTTTGCGCTGTCAGAACAGGGTGCGGCAAGTCACCTACAACAAGGGCAATAGCCAGAATCCTGAAATCACATGGAATGCGTGCGGTTATAGTAAGGCATCCGATGCCTTACGGCAATCTAGGAAAACAGACAACACAGAGGTTTGCAGACCTCAAGGAACTCGAAAAACAAAAAACAACAATTGAGGAAAGAGAGGAATATGAACCGCTAATTGAAGAGGGGTTTGTTGTTTACGCTGGTGTGGATTATGAAAAGATATTGAGAAACGCAGAAAAGGAGGCTGATATAATAATATGGGACGGGGGAAACAACGATTTTCCGTTTTACAAGCCAGATCTGCATATCGTGCTTTGCGATGCCAGAAGGCCTGGCCATGAAATAACATACTATCCGGGCATGGCAAACCTTATGATGGCTGATGTGATAATAATAAACAAAACCAAAACAGCAAAAAAAGAAAGCATGAAAACCATTCTGAAAAACATCAAAAAATATAACCCAAAGGCAAGAATCATGCTTGCAGATATGCCGAAAACAGTGGAAAGAAAAGAGCTTATAAAAAACAAGAATGTCCTTGTGATTGAGGACGGTCCAACACTAACACATGGCGGACTGGATTATGGGGCAGCATTTCTGGTTGCAAGGCAATACAAAGCAAAGAAGATAGTTGATCCGAGGCCATATGCCGTTGGCTCAATAAAGGAAACATTCAGAAAATACCCGCACCTGAAGTATGTTCTTCCCGCAATGGGATACAGCAGGAAACAGATGAAAGAACTTGAAAAAACCATAAACAGGGTGCCATGCGATTTGGTTATTGACGGCTCCCCCACAAACCTTGGCAGATATCTCAGAATAAACAAAACAATACTGAATGTTGACTACAGAATCAGGGAAACAGGAAAATTAAGGTTTCAGGACATTCTTAAAAAATTTATGTAAGCCGGGCAATAAATAAAGACATAACTGTTTGGAGGAAAAAAACATTATGGAGGACCTGAGCTGGATTGAGGAAATCAGAAAAAGGGCATTGCTTGGCAGGCCGCCTGTTAGCGGTGGAAGGTCCAAAATGTGCGGCGCTGTTGATTTTAAAAACATTGTGTTTGTGCCTGCCCAGCTAAGCAAAACACCTGTTGATTATTTCCGCAGCAAAATAAATTCCAGAACCATTATAGGAAAAACCAGCAAAAAGCCGCTGAGACTTGAAACCCCCATAATGATTTCTGCAATGAGTTTTGGCGCGCTGAGCAGGGAGGCAAAAATAGCACTGGCCAGGGCAAGCACATCTGCTGGCACATGCACAAACACAGGTGAGGGTGGAATGCTGCCTGAGGAAAGAAAAAACGCAAGACTTTTAATAGCGCAGTACTCCACCGCAAGGTTTGGTGTTGACAAAGAATATATACACTCTGCAGATGCAATTGAAATAAAAATAGGCCAGGGAGCAAAACCAGGGCAGGGCGGCCTTTTGCCAAAAGAAAAGGTGACAAAGGAAATAGCAAAAATAAGAAAACTTAAAAAAATAGAGGACCTGCATTCACCACCTTCCCACCCCGATATTCATAATGTTGCTGACCTGAGAAAAAAAGTAAGATGGCTGAGAAAAGAAACAAAAGGCAAACCCATATTAATAAAACTCGGAGCAGGTGATATTGAAAAAGATGTAGCAATCGCCCTGAAGGCAAACCCGGATGCCATAGCAATTGATGGTATGGAAGGAGGAACAGGCGCGGCCCCGGAGATAATGCTTAACAGTTTTGGAATACCCACGATAGCTGCCCTGGCAAAGGCAAAAAAACTAATGAAAAAAAAGCATGCAAAGCAGGAGCTTATAATAGGCGGGGGGATAAACACAGGAGAAGACATGGCAAAGGCGCTTGCAATGGGGGCAGATGCTGTTTTTGTTGGATTCCCATTGCTTGTTGCAATGGGCTGCATCTATTGCAGGCAGTGCTTCAGGGGCGTATGCCCCAAAGGCATAACAAAACAGTCCCCAAAACTGAGAAAAAAGCTTAACATAGACAGGGCAGCAGCAAGCATCACAAACTACATAAATTCCTGCACAGAGGAAATAAAAATGGCAGCAGCAGCAACAGGCAATATGGATGTTCATAAACTGGATGCTGCTGACCTGAGAGCGCTTAACTCTGATACTGCAAAAATAACAGGAATAAAGCTGGTTTAACCACTATCGCAGCAGAAACCTTATCTTCAGAATATCTTTGTTTTTATCAGACAAAGCAAATCTCACAATGCTGGCTCTTATGGTTTCTTCAGGGAAATCAGGACCGCAGTCCATGAGCATATCCCCTGTTTCATTGATTATCTGGATTTTTATCCTGTTTACTCCCATTTCAAGTTTCTGCAAGACCCCTGCATAATTGTTTTCACAGTAGTTATCCATAAGGGCAATACTGCTTTCATTCAGCACAGGCCATTTTGATGCTATGCCCAGAACAAGAGGAATGCCCCCAGACCAGTTACCTGTGCTATGAAGCAGAAAATCAGATACCTGTACAATCCTGCTTTCCAGACTGCTGCTCCATGCCTCCGAGCTGTACTGGGAAACATTGGAATTAAGATAGCTTATGGCATAAAACACAATGCCAAAAAACAAAACAGCAGCAACAATAAATTCAAAAATCATCTGCCCCTTCATAACAACACCAAAACCCGGCTATGCGCAAAGCACAGCAGAATTCCTATTATATATATAATATTTCTAAATAATAATTATTATGAAGCGTTTGTTTTTGTTATTGCCGCTAATTTTAGTTCTTGTTACTTCTGGCTGTACCATACCAGGAACAGATATACAGATACCGGGGATACCAGACATATTTGGCAGCCAGGTAACAGAGAGCAGGGATGATATAATAATAATAAAAAATCTTCAGGTAACCCCTGCAACAACTATAAGCTCAGGTCAGACGCTGCTTGTTTATGCTGATGTGCAGAGCCTGGAAAGCACAATAGGAGAGAAAATAAAAGTTGATGTGGAAATGTATGATTACTGCACAAACCTCTTTGAAAGTGTGACACCCAACTGCCCCTCAGGAGAGGAAAAAACAGAAAAGGGATGCAATATAGAACTTATGCCGCAGGAGATAAAAACTATTAAATGGACGCTTGTGCCCAACAAAGACAATATAAAGCTTGCCACATCCTGCGAGCTGAAATTAAAGGCAGAATATGACTACAGCACAGATACAGTGACCCAGATAACATATATAGACCCAACAGAGCTTGCTGCAAGAATAAGAAGAGGCGAGAGCTGGAGAACAGCAGGTACATCATCCATAGGAGAAGGCCCTGTAAAACCATACCTTAGTGTTGAGGACCAGCAGCCGGTTTCCTCTGAACTAGAGGCCCAGGTAAAGCTTGTTGTAAAAAATGTGGGAAACGGGTATCTTGCAATACCGGAAGGTGAAACAGAGCCAATGCTTAAAAAGGATTCTAAGATAATAAACCCCGAAAACATTAACTGGAAGGATGACTGCGAAATCAGTGATGATTACAGAAAACTTATAGGAAGGGAAACACCACCGCTGTTATGCACACTTGAGGCCCCAGGCAGCAGCGTGGGAATTGAAACCACCTATGACATCAGGGCTGAAATCTCATACAGATATGCATTCAGAAAAAGCATAAAAATTAACATAGAACCTCTGCATGAAATTTCATGATAAAAACGAAAAAGCTTAAAAAACTTATAAGTAAAACCATATATATAATAAAACAAATGGTGTGAATGAAAGGAGAAATCAAAGCAAACATGAAATTTCTTCTGATTTTACCACTTCTTGCTGTAGTGTTTGTTTCAGGATGTGTTGGGGGAGGGAACACCGGAACATCAGGAAACGGCGTTGTTATTCTTGAGTTCAGGCCGGATTTCACCCAGGTATACTCTGATGACCCTGTAAAGCTTCAGCTCAGGATACAAAACCAGGGAGAGGTCAGGGCAAGAAATGTCAAGGCAGAGCTTACAGGAATAAACACAGCTGAATGGCAACAGCTGGGATATGGCATCACAACAACAGAATATCTCGGAGACCTGCAGCCATATGACCCCGCAACCAACACACCAGGGGCCATAAAAACAAAAACATGGTATCTCAGAGCACCAATGCTGGCAAAAGGAATAGATTTCACCTATACACCAATAGCAAAGGTAGGTTATGATTACACAACAACAGCACAAAAACCCATAACAATAGTTGATGAGGATGAACTAAGAAGGATAAAACAGCAGGGCGGAACGCTTCCAAGCGGCATTACAACATACACAGCAGGGCCGCTTGCAGTTGAAATAACAACAGGGGATTATGTAAAAACAGAGTCAACCGGCGGCACAACATATGATGTCTTTCCAATTCATATAAAAATAACCAACCTCAGAATAGGCAACGGCGCACCAACAAAGGAGGATTTCTCCTATGGCGGATTTATTGGAGGCCTTTACGAAGAGTATGATTATCCGATAAGCGTTGAAATAACACCACCAACAGGGACAAATTTTGTTTCAAGCGGGTTTGGAGGATATGATGACTGCACCACAGGAACCATAATAAAAGACATGTGGAATGCTGATGAAGCCCAAATCTCATGCGAACTTGAAGTAACATCACCACCATCCTACAGGGAGGAAAGGCTGCTTACAGTTAAGATAAATTACAGATACCAGCTTGAGTCAACAACATCAATAAGGGTTTTTGGCACGCAACAGACAGGCGGTGTCTGGGGCTGGTAATAAGCAGCATATAATTGTTTTTTTAAATTGCACAAACCAATAATTATATATGAAAATATCAGAAACACTTCTTTCACTGTTACTGTTGTTAGCAGTTATTCCTGTTTCCGGATGTATTGGCGGTCAGCAGATAACAGGCGGTCCAGGACTTGTGATAGAGGCATTTGAGCCGGATTTTCCCCAGATTTATGATGGTGAATCAGTGCAGCTCAGGGCTCTCATAAGAAACAGAGGAAGCATGAGAGCAGGAGAAATAAAAGCAAAGATAAGTGGTGCTGACTGGATTGCAGGCACAGAATGTACAGAAACTGAGCTCTTGCCAGCAGTGCCGGAAAACGGAATAGAAGGTGAAGTAAAAACATGCCAGTGGAATATAAAATCAAATACCAATCTCCCTGAAGGAGTATCAATGACATATTATCCTATACTTAATGTTTACTATATTTACAGCACATCAACAGTAAAATCAATCACAATCGGCTCGGCAGATGATATAAGAAGGATACAGAATACAGGAGGCAGCCTGCCGTCTGAAACAACAAGCTCAACATCAGGTCCGGTTTCAATAGATATTGTGATAAAGGGGCCCCTGAGAGCGAGCGAAAACAGGATTAATTTTCCTGTTGAGATAAGGATTACAAACAATGGCGGCGGTGTGGTATGTATAGACAGGTGTGATGAAACAAATTCAGAAAACTGGAACAAACTAAATCTGAATATAAATGCCGGTGAACCACTGGAGCTGGACTGCGGGGATGCAAGTGAAATATCATTGTGGAGAGGACAGAGCAATACCATAGGCTGCAAGGCATCTATATCAGGCCAGGCAACACTTACCCAGGCACTGATAACTGTAACAGCAACATACGGATACAGGATAGACAAAACAACATCAATTACCGTAACAGGGACAGAATAGCTATTTTCCTAAAAAATCTGAAATTCCTTTCTGCACACCCCTGTATATTTTGATTTCAGGTTTTTTGCCTGGCGGAAGAAGCTTGCCGTAAACACCGGCACCACCTGGAATATAACCAATTTTATCATCCCTGAAATACCTTATATACTCAGCCACAACAGCATCAACAGCCTTCAGTTCATCCACATCCACATCCAGCAGAACCTTGATTTCACAGTCAAACCTGTCAATAAAATCCTTCCAGACCTCCTGAACCTTTGCGGAATAAACATTCTTTACATTCAGCGCCAGCGCTATAATTTCGCTTAATGGTATTATATGTATATATTTCGGTCTGTGCTCAGGATGAATGCCCCCTTTCAGGTCTGCAAGTTCCTCAATCCTGAAATCAACGCCCTTTTTGATGGATTTTCCACACTCGGGACATTTCCATTTAAACTTTATGGCCTGTTCAGGTTCATAAAAACTTAAACAGCCTGTACATCTTGTTTTATGATATTTCCCCTCTTTTGGATTGAATCCAACATTTAATACGCACTGCCTTCCATTTTCCCTTTTAAGCGCCTTCTCAACTTCGGAAAAGCTTATTTCTTTCAGTTTCAGCCTGTTGAATTCCCTGCCCATTTTGTTTGGCCAGGGTGAGTGCGCGTCTGAGTTTGATGTGAACGTCAAATCATGCAGTTCTGATATTCTGTCAGCCATGGTTGTATCAGCACTCAAACCAAGCTCAAGAAAATGTATATTTTTCCATTGTGAGCCATAACATTCCTTGTATGAGTTGAATTTTGAAAAAAGCCCGAAATAGGGGGTGAACGCGTGCGCAAAACCCACAAGGCATCCCGCATTTACGCATATTTCTGTTATCTCTTCTGCATTCAGCCATATTTTTGGCCTTCCATCCGTATCAATATCCTTGCATTTTGTTTTGAATATTTCTCTTAATTCCTCAGCTTTTGAAAAATCAGGAATAAGGATTATATGATGAACCCTTCTATTATCCTCAACCTCGGTTTGCAGTATAAACTTGGTACCGTTTTCATGCTCCAGCAGTCCGCCATCAGAGGGTCTTAGCTGTTCCCTCACAAGCTTCATCCATCTTGCATTCAGGATATCAGATGTTCCCAGAAGCTGAATACCCTTCAATGGTGCCTGCTCTCCAATGACCCTGGGAATCATCTTGCTGCTGACACCACCGGAATAAAGCCCATGAAGATGAAGGTCTGTATTGCATTCTATAAACTCAGCCATTAAGTCACCATATATTAAAAAATTTAATCAGATTCTTTCTTTTTTGCGGCTTTCAGCTTTCTTTCATATCTGTCAACAAACTCAAACACTTTCTTCAAGTCATTTTTTGAGTTTCCAATACCTGATGTGTTTCCCACACCAACAATAATGACTTTGTCACCTTTTTTCGTTCTTTGCAGACTTCTTTTTACGGATTCCTTGACAGCAGGCAGCGAGTCCCTTATTGTCTTTTTCATTGGCGTTATTGCCTCCTCCTGGCTCATCTTGACCACAATAGAATCAAGGGGTATGCCCCCCTTTACAGCAATGCTTTCTATATAACTCCTTTCAACACCAACACCGCCCATTGCAACGCCAACACCTTCTGCTATGCTCCCTGTTTTTTCACCTTCGAGTTTTGCAGCAGCATCAATGGTTATTATTCTTGCAATCTTGTTCTTTTTCACAATCTTTTCAACTGCTTTGCCAGGATATCCAATCCTCCCTCCGGGGCCGCTTGCTTTTACAATAAAAACATCCCTCCCTTCCATTTTCAGCCTTGCCATTACAATATCTTCTTCTATTTCAACCACTTTTTTGCTGCCTATCATATCAGTAACAGCCAAAGGCCCAAGTCCGTCACCTATTGGTTCACCCATGGTAAGCGATTTTGTCCCTTTGAACATGGCTTTTGCAATCCTTTCTATCAAAGGCAGCTGCATTTGAAGCACCATAGCTATCTGAATGTTTTTTGTTTTTCTTACAAGTTCAACATAATGCCTGACAATCTTTGCTATCTCATGAACAGTTATGCCGCCTGCAAATCCCATTTCCAGTGATGCCTGCTCTTCCTTGTTCAGATGCGGGGCTATCTGTTTGACAAAATACCTGAATCTTTCCCTCTGGCCCTTTATAAGATGGTCAAATTTTCCCACTATGCCTGCAGGGTCAAGCTCAACAGGCTGTATAAAGAAAAATTCAAAAAATCTGTTAACAGAATTTTTCAGTTTCTGACTTGGTTTTTTGCTTACCCTGTTAATTATGAATTTCTTTGATTTTCTTGACATGTATTCAAGCTCTTCAGCTGTTTTTTCCAGCTTCCACATAATCTGCGTGAGCATAAGTCTTGGATAAAACATAAAGAAAATCATAAGAAATATAAGCCATATTACCCATGAAAACATATTGTCCCCGCCAATAAACTGGAACATTACAGTATCCATAAACACACCAGCACACAAATATCAATTAATGAATTTATTGATATTTAAATTGATAAGTATTAATATATCAAATACAAAAACTGTATAATTACTGTAAACCCAAACTATGGGGGCTTTATATGCTGGATTGGAAGATAGCTGCAGCAGGAGTTGTAATTGTTATAGCTGCTTCTTCAGTTTTTTTAACAGGTTCTGGTGCAGGCGGTTTGTTCTCCAATGTTATAAACCAGATTCAGGAATGGCTGGAGAGCTCACCCTTTGGTGGGCTGTTTGCATCCCCCTTAAGCGAAGAAAAAACAGTCAGCATTATACTTTTTCCTTCAAACTTCACATTAAAACCAGATGATAGCATCAATATAACCGCAGACAATATAAACATAATGAAATTCAGGGGAGAAATAAATATTGATTTTGAAAAGGAAAGCATAGAAATGCAGGAATCAGATACGAATCTTGTTATGCAGCTCCCGGTGGGAGCAGTGAATATAAGCGGACTGAAATTCAAACATATGCTTGTGGAAGGCATGGGCTTCCGAGTTGGAAACATAACATCAAACAACGGCTCAATTGAAATATTCAACTTTTTTGGCTCCGGTATCATAAACCTGAACACACTTGAACTGAAAGGAAATCTCACAAAACTGAAAATAAACACAGAAGATGAAACATGGGAATTAACTTAATATATCTTTCTTATTTGCAATGCTATAATAATTTAAATACAATAACAAATAAATCGAAATCAGACTAACACAAGCCTCGGTAGCTCAGCAGGTACCTCCTCATATAGTGGGGCGGATGTTAAGAGCACACGGCTGTTAATCTTGCAGCAACCGTGGAGTCGAAGGTTCGAGTGTTGCGGAAACAACCGCAAGAGGAAATCCTTCCCGAGGCGCTAAAAATATATAAAGCAGATTACAGGTATATACACAATATACAGAAGGGACGGCAAGGGGCGGTAGCTTTGTTGCCGCAAGCTCAATGGGAGAGCACATGAGAGCCAATGGTTCTGTGATGCTGAAGATTTCATTGAGCAGCAACCATGAGATGAACACAGAAATGTGTGCATCTGGTTTGTGTTGGGGGTTCGATAGCGCGGAATATAAACCCGCAGGCGGAAATCCCTCCCGTCCCATAAAGGAGATAATATGGGAAGAATAAAAACAACACCAATCAAGGTCTTGGCAGAGGAATTAATAAAAGAGCATGAAAAAAAATTTTCAGCAGATTTTGAGAAAAACAAAAAGGCCCTGCAGGAAACAAAACCGCTGAAATCAAAAAAGATAAGAAATATACTGGCAGGATATATAACCAAAAAAATGAAACAAACAAAAAAATAAAACGCTGAGATTTGAGCCAATTTTTGCTCAAAGTGGGAAAAAAACCACAAAATTTATAAATGTTTACCTTTAATAATTAATCCGAAATTTCTCGGTGTAGCTATGAGATTATCAATATTCAATTCAACAGTGGCATACGTGTTGTTTGGTGTAATTCTGGCTGTTTTTTTCAATCAGGGTATGGCGCTTGCCCTGTCAACTGAAATACCCATTGTAGCTGTTGAATCAAACTCAATGGTGCCCACATTCTACAGGGGAGACATACTGATTCTTCAGGGAGTTCCTCCGGAAAACCTCAGGGTTGGTGATATAATAGTTTTTTCCGCTCCGGGAAAAAAAACACCAATTGTTCACAGAATAACAGACATAAACAGCGATGGAACATTCACAACAAAGGGAGATGCAAACCCGGGACACTTTGATTTTGAAAAGAGCATAAAATCAAGCCAAATATATGGAAAAGAAATTATGATAATTCCT
>JAFCEK010000053.1 GCA_017609225.1 Candidatus Aenigmatarchaeota archaeon
AAAAGCAAATTTATACATGCTTGGATAATTAATTAATATGGCAAATGGGATTGACGTTGGTTCTGAGGCATTAAGAGAATGGATCAGAGAGAGGGCAAAAAAAGAATTTATAAAGATTGCATCTGACCTCAGAATAAATATTGCAGACTGGCGTAGCCAGGCAGGGCAAGTTATGAATGATATTTACAATGAAATTCTCCGTAGATATCCTCAAATTTTAAGGGACAAAAATCAGCAGAGATACCTGGGAGAGATTGTTACCAATAATGTTAATGATGTTTTCAGTGAAAAATATCAGGCAATGAAGAGCTACAGAAATGAATTAAGCAGAGTCAAAAACATATTAATGCAAAAAAAAGCAGCAGGAAATATAACAGATGAGGAATACAAGAGGTCTTTGGAAAATACAGATTTTGCACTAAGAAAAGAATTTCTTGGCCAGACAGATGAGGAGATAAAAAGTGAGAGGGACAGAATAATAAAACAGAGAGAGGAAGCATTCCAAAGGGAATTGGCCATGAAAAGGAGAGATATTCTGCATGATCTGGGATTTATTTCAGAGGATGAACTAAAAGGAGGAACAAAAGAACACAAAAAAATGTTAAAGGATCTGGAGAAAAAAGAAGATGAGCTAAGAAAGAAGTATTTTTATGAAACCCCGGAAGAAGCCAGTGCCAGAAAATATGAAAAAAAAATTGAAAAAAGAGCTAAAGGAAAGACTTTCAGAGGCTTCTTTGAGGAAGTTTTAATGCCTCATATAATGAGGATTATAGCTGCGTTTGCACTGGCTTTTCTTGGTGTTGTTGTGAGCTGGAACCTGGGAAGCACTTACTTTTTGTGGGCATTTGGTGCCCTGTCACTGTATGCTATATTGCCTGATGTAACACCCCCGGAATTCAGCGAAAAAATTATTCTAACTTTACCACAAAAGGGAGCCTTGAAAGCATATAAAAAATTCTTTATCAATAAACACAGCGGGGTGGCTGCTTTAAAAAGCATTGTAAAGGTGACGGCAATTGTTTTTTTCATTATAGCCCTTATGGGAGGCACATTGCCTTTTCAGAACATATTGCTGATAATCGTTGCTTTTGCAGGATACTTCTGGATGAAGATGAGCTTTGATACTCCAGGAGGGGCCATTGAATCAACCCTGAGATTCTTCCTGGGCTTGTTTATAATTCCCTTTTTTGTTTTTTATAATGCATTTGGCTCATTGGCACTGGCAGGCATTGCAGCTGCTTTTCTGGGAATACCACCATTGCCAAAAACCGAGAAGAGTAGCCAGGTTGAAGTTACTGCTTTAAACAGAATGACACTTAGTATTTTTTTCCTGGTAATAATGCTTGTTGTGTTATTTGGCGTTATGGGTGTATTTCCAGGCGGAGGCTGGGAACTGACAGCTGGCCTGCAATCTGTGTTTTTATATTTCTGGGTGGTATGCACCCTTGCTGGATTTGCAAGTACAGCAGAAGCAAGACCTGTTATAGGACTGCTTATGCTTGGCGGGGCTACGGTGGTGTTTGGCCTGGGACCGGGTGCGCAGAATGTTGGAATGGCCCTGCTGGGTCCATGGTGGCCAACCGTTCATAATTTTTTCACAAACAGCTTTGGCCCACTTACTGATGCCTTCGGGCAGATAGGAACAATGTTCAGCAACGCATGGCTTCTGATTACAAACCCGGTTGGCTATGCGCAGGGGCTTATGAACGGGACCTATAATGTTGACCCTGATACAGGGCTTGCAGGAGCATATGGCGTGGAGCTTGAGCAGATAAGCGTTAGCCCCGTTTATGCGCAGGAGCCTTTTGTTATAAGCATGAAAATAAAGAACAAGGGCGCCTATCCTGCTGAAGATGTTGTTGCATATCTTTATGTGCCGGGTGGCGGAGGAACAGAGATAAAAACAGAGCACCTGGGAATTGAAACAGGAGGGGAAACCGGCGTTGATCTCTGGACTGACCCTGCTGATAACAGCAAAAAATACAGAAAAAAGATAACAGAACCAGGAGAGCAGTTCAGCAAACTTTATCTTGAGCAGGTATTCTTCAGCAGCAACGGCATACAATGCAGGGATATAGTGGAGGATAGATGGTTCCCCAAAGAAAACAAGGATTTGAGGAACCAGTACATACCCCTGGTTGGCATGGTTTCATATGATTATATGGTTGATTCCCAGCTTCCTGTGGAGTTCATATCAGATGCTGAATGGAACAGCAGGGTGCAGGCAGGAGAGATGGTAACGCAGGCAAAGAAAAGCTCTCAGCTCACAAACTCGCCTGTCCGCCTTAATCTGGACACACTGGAGCAGCCCATAAGGGAAGGCGTGGAGTTCTTTATAGGCATACAGATTGTTTCTGCAAAGGGCACAGATTCCAGGCTTGGTGATATAAAAATGCTGGAACTTGAGATTCCGGATGGATTTGAGCAGTCAAGGGACTGCTCTACCCCGGGAGCAAAAAACGAAAACAAAATAACATGGTCAGGAAACATTCCAAAATCCGGCGTAATATACTGCTACTTCAGGCCAATGAAAGGAAAGCTTACAGGCCCAACGCAGACATTTATTATCAATGCGCATGCAGAGTATGAATTCATGGAATGGGAGCAGGCTGAAACAAGGTTTGAATTCGGAGGGTTCAGGTGCTGTATGAGCGGGGATGACTGTGCTGAGGGTGAAATATGCGGGGATGACAAGGTCTGCAGGTCATCTGCCAGTGAAACCGCAACGCCCGAGGAGACAACGGATAATGGCGGGGTTAGCGGCGGTGCCCGCTGAATGAAAGCCAGAAATAAATTAATTTATTAACTATTTATTAGTGACAATAACCGAAAGATTTATAAATACCTGTTCTAATTATTGTTTGTTACTATAAAATAGTAATAGGTGTTGTTATGAGAAAATATGTACTAAGAGAACTTAGAGGTGGAGGAATTAGTCCAGGGAGTATTTTAGATGCCCATGGCATTGAGGGTATTGTAAGTATAATAGACGGTCTTCCTGAAGATGAAAGGGCAGCTGCTTGGACTGCTTTATGTCTTGTATGTAAGAGTAGAGGGGAATACCCTGCTTTGGAAAAATATGCTAAATATCAGTATAGAGATTCCATGCAAAGGAATTAAAAGGATTTAAATTTAACTCCCTTTTTTTAAATATGAAGATCACAGCAGAGCATATAAGAAAACTTGCAGAAAGAGCTATAGCCAGGTATGGGTCTGCGGGAGAAGGCTTTGATCCTCATGTTCTTTATGTAGCGGCTTTGGCTGTTGTAGATGCCTGCAAGAAAGACAAAATTTATGTTAAAACCATTGGAGAGCTGGAAAACATCATGTATCTCGGGGTTTGCGGTGCAGGTGTCCTGACAAATTCATATGCCGGTCTGATGACTGAAGATAATTTTTACAGGAGCATGAGAACTTTTTATGATGATGACATGCCAGAGGAAGAAAAGGATAGGTTTTCAGAAGTAATAGCAGAAGCGCTGGAATGGCCGGAACATCCTGTAATTGAGGTAAAAACCCTTAAGGCAACCCGGCAGCATCCAACCGCTGACAGGATATTCAGAATAACAGACAAATACAGAACAGGCATGCAGGAAGAAGAGGTTTAAACACCACAAGACTTTTTTTACGGGAGCCAGCCCAAAAACCCATGGGAAAAAAACATTAAACACCAACCATAAGCCTCAGCATATCCCTCAGCCCGGGAGCAAGGCCAAGTATCACTATAACTATTTTCAGGAAATTGTTGAAATCTCCCTTTTCTCCGTATCTGTCTATTATGTAGAGAACAGGCAGCACAACTGCTATTTTCAGGAGGAACATGCCTGCAGGGCCCATGGCAGGGAACAGCATCCTGGGAATGAAATGCTGCTCCAGGTAGCCGTAAAAGCTCAGTGCTGTGAATGTGGCTGCAGCATCCAGGAAATGCGCTGATAAAATTCCCAGGTTTTCAGGGCGGAAAAATGAAAAAACAGATTTCTGGTTCAGTTTTTTTGAAACAGGCCTTATGATCCAGAAAAGCCCTGTCCAGAGCAGTGCAAGAAAAATCACTACTGCAAAAGGCTGGAAGAACCTGAAGGGAAGCAGGTATATGTTCAGTGCAGAAAACACAGCCCCTGCCAGGAACATGAACTTGTAGTAGGGTATTTTGCCTTTGGTTAGTTTTTGGATGCCCAGGGCTATCAGGAGCGTTATCAGGGCAAAAACAAATGTTATCACATAGCTTCCTGGGGTGGGGAACAGGGTTATTACCCAGGCATAAAAGCCGGAAAAGCCCTGGCTTGGTATCAGGCCTGAGATATAAGAGGATATGCCTGCATGGAGCTGGATGCCCTGCCGGACAATGTCATTGGAGAGTGTGCCTGCAAGAGCCACAGCAAGGTCTCTTAAAACCCTTGTGCTGGATGCCCAGAAGATAAAGGGCAGGATTGCCAGAAAGAATCTCCTGTCTATCCTTATTCCCAGGGGCCTGAGAATAAGCCTGTAAACAGCAAAAACGCCTGCTATAAGAATTATTGCCCAGGTTAATGTATTAACAGGATTGAACCAGCCGTTCCTTAGTATGGGTTCTATAAAGTATTCATAAAGCATGAAATCATCTCATAGCAGCCAGATGCTGCTTTATTTATTTGTTTCTGTTTATATTAAAACATGGAACTGCTTGGCAGAATGAAGGAGCTGTATGAAGAGCCGGAACCGGCATGGCCTGTTGCTGCGGTTCCTTATGATTCCTTTTACAGGTTATGGAAAAGGGAGAAGCCAGGAACTAAGCCGGAATACAGGGCAGGGTTCAGGGACATATTAAAGCAGGCAGGCAGATACATCAGGGACTATGTGAGGGACAGGTTTGGCTTCAGCCTGGAGTACAGAAATCTGGGTGCTGTGAAAGAGACTGGACTTTCCGGCAGAAAATTTAACGGAAACAGGGTTTGGGGCATGTACAGGCCTGACAAAAGGGAGATACTGGTTGACAGGGGGCTTCCCTGGTATTTAAAGCTCTATGTGACAGCGCATGAGCTGGCGCATTATGCCCAGCATATGATGGGAAGGCTTGGCCATTATTTCAGAAAATACGGGAAAAGGGGAAGGCTGTATGCAGAAAGGGAAGCTGACTATATAGCATTAAATGCACTGAAAAAATACCAGCCATGCACTGCCTGATTTTTGGCAAATAGTTTAGTTAGCTAAAAAAGTGTCAGGGCTCCTATCGGTTTGTTTTGTTGGAGTCCCTGTTTTTGGACGCTTTCGTGTCTCTTCAGCTTATATTGTGACACGAGACATCTCTTCATCCCATTGCACAGATGAGATGAAGATTTCCGATAGTTAGCAAATAGTTCAGTTAGCTGAAAAAGTGTAACGCCTCCTTTGGAGGTGTGTTTTTTTGGACGCTTTTTCCGATAGTTAGCAAATAGTTCAGTTAGCTGAAA
>JAFCEK010000054.1 GCA_017609225.1 Candidatus Aenigmatarchaeota archaeon
CTCAACCATGTTTATGGATTTTTCAGCCAGATGCGGAAACTTAAGAATCTTCCAGGGATTGTAGCCTTCCTTTCCTTTTATCTCAGGAACTTCAGCAGGCAGCACATCTTTTTTGGCTTCCTGCTTCTTTTTTTCAGTCTTTGCTGTTTCCGGTTTTTTTACCTCTTTATGCTCTTTTTTTGGTTTCTCTTTTTTTTCCTTGTCCTCTTCTTTCTGCTTTTTTATGGATTCATCTATCATTTTGTCCAGCTCTGCATCACTTATATCCTGTTTTTTTGCCATATATCTTCGCCTTGCAAACTGTAACGGAAACCGCTTATGCTTTATGCAGTTGGTTATCTGCAGTAGCGGTCATGTTTTACTTGCGCCTTATAACCTATGACGGAAACTGCTTTGTTAGCAGTTAAATCTGTTCTTGGTGTTAGCAGTCATGTTTTTACTTACGCCTTGCATTCTGTGACGGGGACAGCTATATGCTCAGTGCATACTGTCCTTGTTGTTAGCTGTCGTTTTATGCTTCGCCTTGTAATCTGTTACGGTGAACAGCTTTTTAATACATCATCAAAACCGATACTGAAAAGAACAAGCAATCTACTTGCCCTTCAGCCGGTGATTAACAGTTAATTAATGCAATAGTATATTTAAATATATTGGTTTTTTGGCTCTATTAACTTATTACTGGGAATCATGGAGAGAGTTTGTTTAATACCATATGTTAAATCCAATTTTACTTCCCCAAATCCTCAGCTGCTGATTTTGTCCAGATGCATAATCTTCCGGGAACTGTTCCAGGGGCAAGCATCTCAACACTGAGTTTTTTTATGCTTGTTATATCCAGGCCCGGTATGTTTTTGCCTGCCTTTCCTATACCCTTGTCCTGCTTCACTATTATTAACGGCCCCCTTCTTGTTTTCGTTCTCCTTCCTCTTGTTTTGCCCCTGCCTGCCCTTTCCTTCTTTTTTGCTGTTCTCTCAAGCTCCTTCTCAAGGCCTATTTTTTTCAGAAATTCTTTCAGCTCTGATGTTTTTTTGATTTCCTGAATCTTGTCATCAACAACCAGAGGTATGTTTTTCACTCCATTAAGATTATGGTTTCTTTTCTCAACAAGCTCTTTTTTTGCTGAAGCTGCGATTGCAGAGTTCAGCGCCTTCTCCCATTCCTTGATGTTTATTTTTTTCTCCCAGTTTTTTTCTGTTTTTGGAGGGTGCGCCTTCCTTCCCTTAACTGCCTGAGGAACAAACCTTGCCCTGAATGCAAGATATCCAACCTTGCCATGTATTCTTGCCATTCTTGCCATTTCCCTGTTCATCATGGTAAATCTTATCTGCCTTCTTCCATGGTAATGCGCTGATGTTCTCTTGCCTGCAAGCATATCAGCGCCGTATGGCTGCCTCTTCAGGGATTGCTCTGCCAGCACTGCCTTTTTTATAAGGTCTGTTCTCAGGGGTTCTGAGAAGGTTCTGGCTAACTTTATCTTTCCCTTTTCTGCTCCTGTCATGGAATAGTAAGGCACTTGCATGAAATCACTTTTACAGATGTTATATTGGGTTGGCAATAAAAGTTTATATAGTTAATAGGTATTTATAATGTAATCAATATATAAAATGGTCAGTTGATCCCTAAAACTGCTGGCTTCAGGCAGTATGACGACCTGCAGACATCAAATCAGGCTGTCTAAGCTAAGGGGTATGACCGTAAAAATGCTTTGCTATTTTTACGGTCGTTAGTATATGCTGCAGGGATTAACACCGGATGAACAAAGTGGTTTCCGTCATAGTTTGCAAGGCGAAGATATATGGCAAAAACACCTGAACAGAAAGAGAAGGAAAAAAGGAAAGAAACAGAGGAATCTGCAAAAAAGCAGGAAGAGGAACCCAGGGAAAAACAGGAAAAAAAGGAAAGGCTTGAAAACATTGTCAGGCTTGGCGAGACAAATATAGATGCCACAAAGCCTGTTTGGGTTGCAATAAGGAGAATTCCTGGCGTTGGATTCATGTTCAGCAATGCTGTGGCAAGGGTTTCCGGTTTTGGCAGCAAAAAAATCGGCGAGCTCTCTGAAGAAGAGATAAAAAAACTTGAAGATATTATTTTCAATCCTCAAAAATACAACATACCCTCCTGGCTCTATAACAGGAAATCAGATCCAGAAACAGGAGAAAACAAACATTTAATTGCATCCCAGCTGGAACTCAGGAAAAAGCTTGACATCAACCTTATGAGAAAGCTGAAAACATACAGGGGAGTAAGGCATGCGCTTGGCCTGCCTGTAAGAGGGCAGAGAACAAGGGGCTCGTTCAGAAAGGGGAGAACCGTGGGTGTGAGCAGGGAAAAGCAGAAGCCCGGCTCAAAGGAGAAGAAATAGCATGAGAAAACTGAGAAAAAAATTCAGAAGGCCAAAGAAGGCATGGGATACTGATGAGATAAAGGAAGCAAAAAAACTCATGGCAGAATATGGTCTCAGGAGAAAGAAAGAATTGTTCATAGCACATGAAAAGCTCAGAAGTTTCAGGCAGAGGGCAAGGGAGCTTATAGGAATGGAAGACAAGGAAAAGGAAAAGGTTCTTCTGGACAGGCTTGTCAGGCTGGGTATGCTTCAGGAAGGCCAGGGGCTGGATGATGTTCTGGACCTTAAGGTAAGCAATATTCTTGACAGAAGGCTTCAGACAATAGCCTTCAAAAGAGGTATAGGAAAGAGCATAAAGCATGCAAGGCAGCTGATAGTTCATGGAAAGGTTTACATAGATGAAAAGAAAATCACATTCCCCTCTTATATTGTAAAAAGCGAAGAGGAAGGGAAAATCCGATTTGTGGAGAAAAAGAGGGAAAAGAAAAAGGCTCAGCCTGAAGGGAAAGCTGCAAAAGAAAAGCCAAAGGAAGAGAAAGCCGGGCAGAAAGAAAAAGAAGCCAAATAGGGGTTTGTATGAAAGAGAAAAGAGAAAATCCGAAGGCGAAGAAAACAGAGGAGAAAAAGCCAGAAGAAAGAAGAGCAAGACCCAGAACATTCAGAAGGCAGGAAAGGGTTCCGAGAAAGGTTGAGTTCAGGATGCCAAGACAGCAGGGCAAATGGGGAATAGCACATATCTATTCTTCGGAGAATAACACCATAATTCATATAACAGACATAACAGGCGCGGAAACCATAGCAAGGGTTTCAGGAGGCATGGTCACAAACAGGGACAAGGACAAGGGAATGCCTTACCCTGCAATGAGAGCTGCCCAAAGGGCTGCACAGGAGGCTCTGAGCAAGGGTATTGTGGGCGTGCATTTCAAGATAAGAGCTCCCGGAGGGCACAAGAAAAAAATGCCTGGACAGGGAGCCCAGCCTGCAATAAGAACGCTGATAAGGTCAGGACTCAGGGCAGGCAGGATAGAGGATGTGACACCCATTCCGCAGGATTCCACAAAGAAGAAAGGCGGAAGAAGGGGAAGGAGAGTGTAGGCATGGCAAAAGGGCACAAGCCTGTTTCAGGTTCAAGGGCATTCTGGCCCAGGAAAAGGGCAAAAAGGATTTATCCCAGGGTAAGGAGTTTTGTTAAGGAGAAGGAAGCTGTTCCTCTGCTTTTTGCAGGATACAAGGCAGGCATGACGCATGTAAGATTTACTGATTCAAGAAAGGGCTCTGTAACCGAAGGGCAGGATGTTGTTAAGGCTGTTACGGTTCTGGACTGTCCGCCACTGGTTGTGGCAGGCATGAAGGTATACAAAAAAGCTGCGCATGGCATGGTTGACTTTGGAACCGTCTGGTCTGAGAAGCTGTCAAAAAACCTGAAAAGAAAAACCAGGGTTCCAAAAAATCCAAAGCCTGATTTTGGTGAAATTGAAAAAAACATTGAGGATATAGCTGATATAAGGCTTATTGTTCATACAAAGCCGGAGGAATCCGGAATCGGGAAGAAAAAACCTGAGCTTTTCGAGGTTTCACTGGGCGGTGATATTAAATCAAAGATTGAATATGCAAAAAAGAATCTTGGGGGAGAGATAAAGGTTTCCGATATATTCAGACCGGGTGAGCTGATTGATATAAAGGCAGTTACAAAAGGCAAGGGCTACCAGGGGCCTGTAAAGAGGTTTGGCGTTACAGTAAGGGACAGAAAGGCAAAAAAGAAGAGAAGGCATATTGGCGTGCTTGCTCCCAGGAATGTGGCAAGGGTAAGACCTGGAACTGTTGCAATGGCAGGCCAGCTTGGATACCAGACAAGAACAGAGCTGAACAAAAAAATCCTTCTTCTTGGCTCTGCAAAGGAAAATGATATTAACCCCAGGGGTGGCTTCCTCAAATACGGGATTGTAAGGGGTGATTATATTCTGGTTTCCGGCAGCATCCCAGGACCCAAGAAAAGGCTGGTTATGATAAGGAAGGCGCTGAGAGGCAAAAAAGAGCCTGAGCCTGCTGAAATAAAGGAAATATCAAGAGAGAGTCAGCAGTAACAAAATTCAGCAAAATATATGTGAAAAGTTTATAAAATTTTCTTTCAAATAAATTGAAATGGCAAGAGCAACCAGTGCTACTGTAACCCTGAATCATAATGGTCCTGACAGCGCAATAACTGTCAAAGTGGAGTATGATTCTGTTTGCGGAAGTTCAGGATTAACTGAATTCCCGTACACTCCCCACCAATTAAAAAATTTATAACAAATGATTTGGGCAGACCTTGAGAACAAAATATAAAAACCGATTCTGTTCCTGTTCCAGATATTGCAGAGGAAATAGGATACAGGTTTGATTCTGAAAGGGGTTTCTTTGTTCCGGAATGATTTTTTAATCCATAATTCAATTCTTTAGCATGAGGAAAAAAACAGGAATTGCAAACCTGCCGCTTCATTATGGGAAAGCGCCCAGATGGCTTTTCCGGAGAATGGTAAAGCTGGCCGCAGGTATATCTGAGGTTATTGTTCTGGAATACGGCCAGGATGAATTCCTAAAGAGGATGGCTGACCCTTTTTGGTTTCAGGCATTTGGATGCGTTCTCGGATTTGACTGGCACAGCTCCGGGCTTACCACAACTGTTACCGGTGCTTTAAAGGAAGGCCTGAAAGAAAAGGATTTTGGTATTGGCATCTGCGGTGGGAAGGGAAGGGCATCCAGGAAAACCCCGGAAGAGATAGAGAACAAGGCTCTGGACTTTGGCCTTAACACAAAAAGAATAGAGCAGATGGTATACTCAAGCAGGATGTCTGCAAAGCTGGATAATACCGCGCTGCAGGACGGATACCAGCTCTACCATCATATGTTTGTTTTCACGCAAAGGGGCAAATGGGCAGTGGTTCAGCAGGGACTCAACACAGGCAGAAGGTATGCAAGAAGATATCACTGGCTTTCTTCTGGGCTGGAAAGCTTTGTTGAAGAGCCGCATTCAGGCATTTCAGCTGAAAAAAAGGAGAAAAATGTCCTTAACATGCTGGCAAGAGAGAGCAGGAAAGCAAGGAAGCAGAGCGTTGATTTGGTCAGGGACAGCCCCCAAAAGCTGAGAAGATTTTTCACAGGACAGCTAAGCCTGCTGGATTTTGCAGGAGAGATAAAAAAGCTCCACATGCCCCGGAGCCATTATATAATTAATATGAATAAAAAGAATCTGGAGATGCTGCAGAAGGCATATGAAATCCAGCCTGAGAACTATGAGCAGCTTATCGGCATCCATGGAATTGGCCCCAAATCTGTAAGGGCACTGGCACTGATTTCAGAGCTTGTTTATGGCAGGACGCCAAGCTGGAGGGACCCTGTGAAATTCAGCTTTTCTCATGGCGGCAAGGACGGGGTTCCATATCCCGTGGACAGGGAGACATATGACAAAAGCATTGACATCCTGAAAACAGGAATAGAGCATGCAAGACTTGGAAGCAAGGATAAATTATATGCAGTCAGGAGGCTGGAGGGTTTTTTCTAGTTTTTTCAGGCTACTCCATCTCATATGTAACAGAATCAATCATAAATGCTGCTACCGGAATCATTATAAACATTATTACTGCTATCAGTAT
>JAFCEK010000055.1 GCA_017609225.1 Candidatus Aenigmatarchaeota archaeon
TGTCTCTTACTTTGTATAGGAGACGAGAGACATCTCTGCATCTCAAATATATCGGGTGCAGAGATGCAGACTATGCATCCATCCGCTGTTTGAAAACAATGGTTTTCTGGTTCAACATAAAATTAATTTTAACCGCAGCTTCCGCCTGAGCCTGAGGCTGTTCCGCCTCCAAAGCCCGGGGACATCTGTGCTGCGCTCAGATTCTCATTGCATTCCTCAGGCGGCGTGTTGAATGCATTGCATACTGCCTGTTTCACTGCCTCAGGTGACCTTGTAATGCTCACGGTTTTTCCGTTTATCACCATGGTTGGAGAGCCCCTAACCCCGTATTTGGAGTTCAGGTCTGCATAAACATTGTACTGCGGGAACCTTCCGCCCTGCCATGTGCTCCTGTCATCATAAAGGCCTGTTATATTGAATTCCTCGTCTGTTTCGCTTATGCAGCTGTCAAGCATGTCTGTGTCTATTCCAGCCTCTTCAAGGCAGCTTTCCTTTTCACCGCTTTCTGTAAAGCATGATGCATAATCCAGATATTTCTCAGGCTGCTCTTTCTGTATGCAGTACTGCACCGTGTTTTCGTCCAGCTCCTTTTTGCCATGCATTATGTATGAAACCCATTTGACTGATATGTCTGCCTTGTCTCCAAGCAGCTCCCATACAGGAAGAAGTGCCTTCTGCATCTGCAAACCATACGGGCAGTATGACATTATAAACAGCTCAACCTCGGGCTTGTCTGACTTTGGAACAGACGGCGCTGTTGTTTTCTGCTGGTTCTGCTGCTGTGTCTGCTGCTTTATCTGAGCTATTGCCTGGTCTATGTTAACGCTCTGAAGGAAAAGGTATTCACCATCCTTTGAAACATAAAATGTCATCGGGTTTGTTCCCTGGGATGTTTTGATGTTTACATCTATTTCATATACTGTTCCTGTATCATTAACCCCTGTAAGATTTCCTGAAACGCCGGGAATTGCGTTTATGTACTCCAGTGCCCTTGCTGCAGCTGCCTCTCCAGACAACACGTTTCCGGTCAGCTGGCCTGTCAGGCTTCCTGTGTTTGAAACAAAACCAATTGAAAAGAATGCAACTGCAATTATAACAGCTCCTGCTATTGCCTTGGAGCTCAGAAATATCTTTTTTGCCTCATTTTCAAAATCTTTTTCCTCTCCGGCTTCCTGCTTTTTTTCCTCTTCCTCAGTCATACGCTTTATTTATTTTGCACATTTAAATACTTTTGGTATATGCTTCTTTATCTAACCAGCATAATTATATAGCATGAATGATTCTGCCTGGCACAGCATTAAGCCTGAGCAGGTTTTAAAGAAGCTGGGAACAAGCAAAAGAGGGATTTCTGACACACAGGCTTCTGAAAGGCTTAAAAGCTATGGCCCGAATGAGTTTGAGGAGAAAAAAAAGATAAGCAGGATTCAGATTTTTCTGTCCCAGTTCAGGAGCTTTCTTGTTATTATTCTTATAATAGCTGCTGTTATTTCTGCATTTGTTGGCCATATGATTGATGCTGTTGTGATACTGATAATTGTTATTCTGAATGCTGTTCTGGGGTATGTGCAGGAGTACAGGGCCGAGAAGGCAATGGAGGCGCTGAAAAAGATGGCAAGCCCGAAAACACTGGTGATAAGAGAAGGGAGAAAGAAAACAATAGAGAGCAGGATGCTGGTTCCGGGGGATATTGTGGTGCTGGAGGAGGGAAGCAGGGTGCCTGCTGATCTGAGGCTTCTTGATGTCAGCGAGCTTAAGATTGATGAGTCAGCGCTCACAGGAGAGTCTGTTCCTGTGGGAAAACATCTTGAAATTCTGAAGCAGAAAACCCCTGTAAGCGACAGGAAGAACATGGCCTTTATGGGCACAGTGGTAACCTCAGGCAGGGGGCTTGGCGTTGTGGTTTCAACAGGCATGCGCACAGAGATGGGAAAAATAGCAGAAATGATTCAGGTTGAGGAGGAAAAGCAGACCCCTCTCCAGAGAACACTGCAAACATTTGGAAAGCATCTTGGGATTATGATACTTGCAATATGCGCTGTTGTGGTTGCTGTGGGGGTTTTCAGGGGGGAGAACATCCTGACCATGTTCATCACAGGCATTGCCCTTGCGGTTGCTGCCGTGCCTGAAGGCCTGCCTGCTGTTGTTACAATAACCCTTGCAGCAGGGCTGCAGAAAATGGCAAAAAGAAACGCTATTGTAAGAAAGCTTCCTGCTGTGGAAACCCTGGGCTGCACCACTGTGATATGCTCAGACAAAACAGGAACACTGACTAGGGGGGAAATGGTTGTAAGCAGAATTTATTCAGACGGCAGGATAATTGATGTTTCAGGGGAGGGATACAGACCGGAAGGGGTTTTTTCGGTTTCAGGCAGGAAGATTGACCCGGAAAGGGACAAGGGCCTGAATATGCTTTTAAAGGCAGGAATACTCTGCAACAACGCAGAGCTTTCAAAAAAGAATGAATGGGATGTTATTGGTGATCCCACTGAGGGCGCACTCCTTGTTTCAGGGGCAAAGGCCATGAACATAAGCAATGTACAGGAAAAATACCCCAGGATTAAGGAGATTCCCTTCACCTCGGAAAGGAAAATGATGAGTGTTGTGTGCAGGTCAGCGGAAGGCAGGCAGGTTTTCTCCAAGGGGGCAGTGGAAACCATCCTGAATCTCTGCACCCGCATTTACAGGAACGGAAAAATAGCAAAAATCACTGCTGCTGACAGGAAGAAGATAAAGGAGGCAAACAGCAGAATGACATCAGGTGCCTTGAGGGTGCTTGCCTTTGCCTTCAAGGATTTAAGGCAGGGCGAAAAGGAAGAGAAGGGCCTTGTTTTTCTGGGACTCCAGGGCATGATTGACCTGCCCAGGGAGGAGGTCAAGAAGGATATAGCAATATGCAAAAAGGCAGGCATAAAGGTTGTAATGATAACAGGAGACCACAGGGACACAGCGGTTGCCATAGCCAGGGATTTGGAGATAATATCAGAAACAGACAGCAATGTGCTGACAGGCCAGGAGCTTGAGGAGATAAGCCATAAAGAACTTGAAAAAATAGCGGAGAATGTGCATGTTTATGCCAGGGTAAATCCTGTCCAGAAGGTCAAAATACTCCAAGCGCTGCAGAAAAGAGGTCATGTTGTTGCCATGACAGGGGACGGAGTTAATGACTCCCCTGCAATAAAGAAATCAGACATAGGGATAGCAATGGGCATAAAGGGAACAGACGTGGCAAAAGAGGCATCTGACATGATTCTCAGGGATGACAACTTCTCCACAATAGTGGATGCTGTGGAGAGCGGGAGGGCAATATATGACAATATACTAAAGTTTATACAGTACCTGCTTTCCAGCAACCTTGGGGAGGTTCTGGTTGTGTTTGTTGCCATGCTTATTGGATTTACAGACCCAACAAACCCTTTAACAGGGTTTGTGATACCAGTCACTGCAATACAGCTGCTCTGGATAAACCTCCTTACAGACGGGCTGCCTGCGGTTGCCCTGGGGCTTGACCCCCCTGCCCCTGGTGTGATGGAAAGAAAGCCGAGGGACCCGAAAGAGAAGATACTGAACAGGAACATGCTCACTGACATTATAATAGTTGGCGTGATAATATGCATTGGAACCCTGTTCATTTTCAATATAAACCTGACAGAAGGCGCGGTAAAGGCGCAGACAGCCGCGTTCACAATGCTGGTTATGTTTGAGATGGTCAGGGTGCAGTCAGTGAGACTGAAGTACAAGGCAGGGCTGTTCTCCAACATGAAGCTGATATATGCAATGGCTGCCTCAATAATCCTCCAGCTGTTTGTAATATACATTCCCTATCTCCAGCTTGCCTTTAACACAACAGGCCTCTCAATTATGGACTGGATTGAAATAATCCTTGTGTCCTTAACTGTACTTGTAGTTATGTGGGTAAAGGAAAAAATACACAGAAGGGGCAGGTGATTGCTTTTTAAATTTTTGTTTTTATTTCATCATTATGCACAAGATTGATTTCTTTGTTCATCCGGAGCATGGACATATTGATTATGGAGGGCATCCCGACCAGGTGGAGTATAAGAGATATATTGAATGCCTTCTGGATGAAGCCGAAGTGAGCGAATACCCTGTGCTTGTAACAGGCAATTTCAGCACAGGTATATTTGAGGAAATAATCCCAGAGGAAAGAAGGGTAAGGTCTGATTCAGGGTATTTTTCTGTTTCCGGGCAGAAATTCCCCAGGGACAGGGGGGAGGTTCACAGGGATGACTGGGAAAGGTTTGTCAGGCTTATTCCTGATGAATATGATGATATGAGGGTGCATGGTGCATACTTTGGAGGCTGCCCGGAGGGGTTTGCTGTGCAGCTTTTTGCATATATATGGAGAGGGGAACACTGGCATGACTGGGTGACTGAAGAAGGCAACAATATATTCGGGCAGAAGGTAAATGAGAGCAAACTAAGAAAATTTCATGAACTGAATGGTGATTTCAGAAAATCAAAAATAAGATATGGCACAGTGCTGCATCTTCCAACACTGCAGCCAATTGATGGCTGCTCTGGAGTTATAAAACCCATAGAAGGATTGCCTCATGGAAACATCGCGTACCAGCTGCTTGATTCCGGGTCAAGAATATTTTCAGTGCGAAAGCCAGAGGAAAGAAATATTTTAGGGAACATTTGCTCCAGCAGCATGGATTTCCAATAAACCCTTATTAATCCACAACCGAAAAATAAACCGATAAAATGCCAAAATCATGGAAGGAGAAGCTTGAAGGCAGCAGGGATTTGCCAAAGGTAGTTAAGATAACAGGAAGAATGAGCAGGAGATGGGGCAAGGGAACTCTCGCTATTCCTTCACCAAGGGAAGTGGATGAGATAATGAGAAGTGTCCCGAAAGGAAAGCTTATCACAATAAACAGGATAAGAGAGATTGTAGCAAAAAAGCACAAAGCCAACATTGGATGCCCCATAACATGCGGGATATTTGCCAATATTGCAGCACATGCAGCATACGAGGATGAGAAGGAGGGGAAGAAAGAAATAACCCCTTGGTGGAGAACACTCAAGCAGGACGGAAAGCTGAACGAAAAATACCCTGGCGGTGTTAATGAGCAGGCAAAAAGGTTAAAAAAGGAAGGACATAAAATAATACCCTTTAAGGGAAAGCAGCCGCCAAAGGTAAAGGATTATGAAAGGTTTGTGATTTAATTATAATGTTGCCTCCGTATATCCGCCGACTTAAAGTCGGCGGTTTTCTTGGCGAGGCAACAGCTGTTGAACCAGAACCATACATCCACTGTTTGAAAACAATGGTTTTCTGGTTGGTTCAACATAAAATTTTCAGCTCAAAAAACTACCCGCCGGCAAGCTCCCCTATCCTGTCAATGTACTGCTGGTACAGGGCCAGATTTCCTGCCTTCAGGGCGTCCTGGGATTTTTTGTATAAATCAGCTATCCTGGATAATATCTGCTCTGCTGTCTGGTTTGATGGCTCAGGGGAGGGGCCCGGGGATGGTGAAGGCATAACGCCAAAGATTGTGTCCAGCGCATCCTGCAGGTTTTCCTTC
>JAFCEK010000056.1 GCA_017609225.1 Candidatus Aenigmatarchaeota archaeon
GCATCAGGGACGGAACAAGCAAGATACCCCTGGTAAGGAACATGAAGCAGATGCAGGATGTTCTCAGGGAGCTATACAAAGTGGGCATAAAGGCATTTGTGCTGCCAAAGGAGCTTTTTTCCGGAATAACCACGCCAACTGATCTGTACAAAGTTTACTATGGAGAGCTGCTGAAAATAAAGGAGCTGGCAAGCAAGTTTAACATTGAGCTGAGCCTTCATCATTCCGCGCTTTCGGATATGCCTGATGACATACTCAAAACATTCGGGGAGATTGCAAACATAATGGACTGCAGGGCAATGGTTATACATCCCACATTCTATTCACAGATGCCGCAGGACCATGCGCTGAAATTAGTGGTTTACAAAATAAATGAGATAGCAACAAGCGAAAACTTCAAGGCGAAAATAGGCGTTGAAACCACAGGGAAGATGGGTGAGGTTGGAAGCCTTGAAGATGTGATTGATATTGTGAAAAGAACGCAGGGCACAGAGCCCATACTGAACTGGGCGCATATCCATGCAAGAGGCACAGGAGCGCTGAGAACGCAGAACGATTTCAGGGTTATTCTGGACAAGGTAAGGGCTGAGATAGGAAACCAGTGGCTTCAGAATGTTTTTATGTTCTTTTCCGGTGTTTCATATGGCCCTTCAGGAGAGATAAAGCATATACCCATGGACAAGTCTGATTTGAATCTGGAGTATCTTATAAGGGAAAGCATGGCTCTGGGAATCAAGGGAACGCTTATACTGGAGGACCCCGACAGGGAAAAATTCATTCTGAACAACCTGGAAAAACTCAGCGATATGGTGAGATAAGTTTGTTGGGTAAAGTGTGGTTAATGGGGTGTTAGTTTCAATCATCCAGATCGCTATGAAAGAAACAACTTAAATCATAACATTATAAGAGGATTATGAAAATGAAGATTATAACATGGAACATAAACCGAGCATCCTATGTAAGAAAAAAATTGTGGAAGTATCTCAATAAATTAAATTTTGATATCGGCTTATTTCAAGAAGTCTATATGATCCCCTATTGGATAAGAAAAAATTACCATATTATTCGCGGAGAAATGAACGCGATACTGATAAATAAAAATATAAATGGCAAAATTAAGAGGGGAAATATCTTTGATATTCATCCAAAAAATGAAGTTATTATTGATTCCTCTCTATCTTGTGAAGTAGAGCTGTTAGATAGGAATATATTTTTAATGAGTATTTACAATTATATTGGTCCTGATGAAAAGGATTTTTCTGAATTTTTAGAATCTTTGTTAGAATTCATTAATAAAAATAAAACCAAACCGATAATTATTGGAGGAGATTTTAATATGGATGAGGAATTTCAAAGTCAATATAAGAGATGGGGAATACTTATCAGAAAAGTTAAAAAAGAATTAAATAAATTGGGTTTTAAAGAAGTTCTATCTGAACAATTTAAATCCAAACCATATACATTTATCTCCCCTAGAAATAAAAGACCATATCAATTAGATTATCTTTTCATCCAAAAGAATATTAAACTTGATAAAGTTATAGTTGGTAGCAAAAATGAAATTTTTCATCAAAAACCCAAGTTATCAGATCACTTACCAATACTTGCAACAATAGAATTATAATGCTCGGTGTGGAACTCAAATTGCTTCGCAATTGCCCTTACGGGAGACATAACAGCGATTTAACAGTTCCGGCTTACGGCGCTGTGGCTCCTCGCCTTCGCCCAAATTCAATCCTTCGGGTTGAACTTCGTTTAATCGCATTTATATTCAATTATCGGTGATATTATTTGGTCGGCTCAGTAAAATATCAAATGATTTTATAAATAATCTTGATTTAAAACAATAGTATGGGACGTGCTTACAAAAATTTTTGGTCATTGAATACTGATGAAGCAGTTGTTACTGGTATTTTAAGAGATTTTACTCCGAAAAATGTTGAAGTTCTTATGCCTATCAATGCCCAAATGAAAGACATTGATTTAATTCTAATGAATATGGACAACAAAAAATCATTAAAAATACAAGTTAAAGGAAGTAGAGCATATGAACCAAGAAAAAGTGAAGTAGTCAAATATGGCAACGGTTCAGCAGGTTGGTTTTATTTCAAAAAAGATATTATCCACAAAAATACTGCGGATTATTTTATTTTCCTGATTTATGTTATAGAAGAAATTAAAAAAACGGGAAGAAGGATCATTATGCCTCATACTCTAACAATCCCGACAAAAGAATTAATACAATTATGTGAAAAACACAAGAAAATAGGGAAGGGTGGTAGATATAATTTCTTCTTTTGGATAAATCCGGTAAAAAATAAATCAATTGAATTTGGAGATGAAACATATGATACAACTAAGTATTTGGATAAAAATGGTTTTAAGAAATTAAATCAAGAATTAAAGTAGCTGAGTTGACCACTTTTCTATATAGTGCCGACAACTATGAATTTCCCTTCGGGAACGTTGCACTAAAATTCAATCCTCACATTCGTTCGGTTGTTGAACAGAAATTTAACAGTTCCGCCCGGTTGCATCTTGCTACACCCAAACCCACTGCCTAACGGCAGGACTTCTGATAACGCTATATACCAAACCCACCATCCCTGGGGTCAGAATAAACTATTCCTCTGCCCTATAATTTTTCATTCTTTTTTTATTGTGAGAAACAGGTTCAGGTTTATTATCTATGTTTTATTTTTTAACAAAAACAAATAATATAGTTACAGCAAATTATCTAAAACCGGAAGGGAGGGATTTAATGATAATAACAATAGGAGGTCAGGCAGGTTCAGGGAAATCATCTGTTTCCAGGGAGCTTGCTAGAAGGCTGGGATACAGGCATTATTCTGCTGGCGAAATCAGAAGGAAAATGGCAGAGAAAAGAGGGCTCACGCTTGCTGAACTCAACAAACTCGGGGAGAAAAAAGACTTTACAGACAGGGAGGTTGACAAATTCCAGGAGGAGCTTGGAAAAAAAGAGGACAACTTTGTAATTGACGGAAGGCTCTGCTTTCATTTCATACCTCATTCTGTTAAGATTTACCTGAAGGCTGACCTGGATGTGAGGGCAGAAAGGGTTTTCAGGGATGAGAGGATTGCTGAAAAATTTGAAAATATTGAGGATGCAAAAAATTCGCTGAGAGAAAGAGAGAAAAGCGACTCAAAGAGATACAGAAAATACTATAATCTTGACTGCTCTGATGAACAGCAATATGATTTGGTTATTGATACAACACATATATCAGTAAAGGATGTTGTGGAAAGGATTCTGGAGTTTCTGGGAAAATAATTTATGTTCTTTTCACTGTGAGTATTTTTCCCACAGAGGAGAAACCAAAGGTTTCATCTGATACAATCTCCAAATTCGGGTTTGTATAAAACCCTTTTGTATGGATTATGCCGTTTGCTGTGCTTACAAAAATATGTTTTCCTTTCTTAACTGCCCTGGCAATGGATGAGGAGAGCTGCACAGCATCATATTCACTCATAACAGGATCTTCCATAACCCTGTGCATGTATATGCAGTTAAATTTTTTTCTATCTATCCCAGGCACAGCCTGTATGTCTGTTCCTTCTATCTGAAAGACCTCAACGCCTCTTTTCCTTGCGGTTTCAATTGCTCTTTCCTCTTTTTCCAGCCCAATCACATTATAGCCCCTGTTTTTAAGATATTGCATAATATCACCTGCTCCGCAGCCTATCTCCAGGATTTTACTTCCTTTGCCTGAAGGCACAGCCCTGAAAATTCTCTCAATAAGCGGCCAGAACTGAAACTCCACATCTCATCTGACATGGGTTCAGATTCGTTCATCCAGTATCTTGCATTAAAATCTGCAGGTTCCAATCCCGAATCACCCAGTTCATGAAAATATGCAACAACGCTTTCAGGTATTTACATCACCAGCCAAAAAAATTAATCTGTTTGTATCTTTTTTCTCAGGACCTTTCCTGCCTCTCTTATGAATTTCCTGACATACTCCCTGTGCATTAGTATTTCCTGCTTTGGCAGGTCAAGCACCTTGCCCTGCTTCACAAGCTTTCTCATCTTTTCAAGGCCTGCCAGAACATCAAGGTATTTCTCATGCACAAGGCCTGCCTCAACAAGATGTTTTTTAAAGGATTGTGAGATTGGCTCATTCTTTCTTGGCATCTTTTCCAGTGCTTTGAGCAGCGTAAGCGTTGTTTCTGCCATTATTGCATAACTCTTCTCAATCATGCTTTCCCTTTTCAGGATTTCAATCTTTACAATAAGTCCCTGCATTTTCTTGACAAATTTCTTGGTTTTTTCAATCCATTCATCCAGCTCAGTGCCTGAAATGCTCTTTATGGTTTTGTGCTCCACTCCCTTTCTTACTGTGATTATGTCCTCCAGGTATTTCACAAATTTTTCATCCATGAACTTCATTTTCACCAGGGTTTTCCTCAGGACATTGGGGGCATCAGAAGGCCTTGGCGGGCTTTTTCCCAGGAACATCAGAACTGCCTGGGCGCTCTCAAGCATTGCATAGTAAAGGTCCTCAACAACCATGTACATCTTTGCATTTTCCACTCTTCTTATCCTCTTTGGTCCCCTTTCTATGTACTTCTCAACTGCCTCCTTGCTGGGCTTTATCTCACCCATCTGGAGAAGCCTTTTTATCGGAAGGAATATATCCTTGTCATATACAGGCACCCCTTCCCTGATGAAATTGAATATGATTGGATGCCCCAGCCTTACCATGCCCCAGAATTCAGTGAGCAGGTATGGCTGCTGCACAGAAAGAAGCTTTGAGCATTTTTTTGCGAAATAATCCATATCATCCTCTATCTTCTGCTTCATTGTGGGGGTTATCCTCTGCCTTGTGTCATCAAGTATGACAAAAACATCTATATCGCTCTCGCCCCTGAACTCCTGCCTTGCGGTGGAGCCGAAAAGAACAATGCTTCTTATCAGGGGTCCGTATTTCTTAAGGACAAGCTTTGTGAATTTCTTCAGGACCTCTATTCTCTTTTTTTTGTCCAGTCCTTTCTCTTTCTTTGGCTTTGCCTGCTTTTTTTCCTGCTGTGCCCCGTTCTTCAGGACTTTTTCAACAGTAATCTCCTCTTTGGTTTTTTTGGTTTGTGTCATATTTATCAGTTCTTTTTACAACTAATGGAAAATCCCCTCTCCCCAGTGCATGCTGCAAAACCTCAGCTGAAAGTGGCATATCAGCATTTGTATAGGTATCTATTAAAGTTTGAACTCCGCCCTCTCCAATTTCACAGCCAT
>JAFCEK010000057.1 GCA_017609225.1 Candidatus Aenigmatarchaeota archaeon
CGGCTAAGCCCCTTTCCTTTTATTTATTTCAGCAAATTCCCAAATGAAAAAATAAAGTAAAGAGTTACTGGTGCTGGCAATTATTGCTCATCAAATGAATCCATTGTTCAATAAACTTTTTATATTATTACCCAAAGCCTATCGCATAATAGGTTACAACAGAGCCAAAGTCTCCTGTTACATCGCCTGAGCTTGATTTGTCTATTATTTCAGGTTTCAGCATGAGCCTCTTTGCTGCAGACATTACCGCAGCTATGGGGCCATAGCCGCAAATGCTTGCATTGGATTTCTGAAGTGTTTCAAAAAACCCTCTTGTATCAAGCTTTTTTATCTTCTGCACAGCGTTCCTGTCCTTTGCATTCGCGGTTTCCAGCGGCAGGTAGTGCGAGAAGTCAGAGCTGGCAATGATTCCTATCTTTCTTTTTTTCGCTATACCTGCTATAACCTCACCCAGCTTTTCGCATTTTTCCAGAAGGCTCTGCTCATAGCCGGCATTCATTATTGATATTGGCAGAAACCTGAACTTCCCGAACATGTGCTGGAGCAGCGGAAGCTGAACCTCAATAGAGTGCTCCTGGGAATGGGCTGAAGCATCATCTTTAAGGAAATCGCACTGCTTTTTCAGCTCCTCCGCAAGCTCAAAATCAACCCTGCAGTCGCCAAGCGGGGTTTTCCATACACCGCCAGGGAAAACAGAGAATTCTGCTCCTGCTCCTGTGTGGTTAGGCCCCAGAATCACAAATGAATCCGCCTTCCTGAGGCTTGCTATTGCAAAAGCTGCTGTTCTGCCTGAATACTCATAGCCTGCATGCGGGGATATCACAGCAGTGTTTTTTTCCTTTTCCTTTGCCTTGGAGAAAAAATCCCTGAGCTGGTCCTCAAGAATCTTCGGGTCCCTGTAGTAAAACATCCCTGCCACAGCAGGATTTCTTGTGTTTTCCATAATATCTGCCCTTTTGCCAAACTTTATGCTTCAAATAGAAATTGGAGGAAAGATTAATATTCTTTTCCTGAAAATCAGCCCACATACCTCATTTCCTCTTCCTTTTCTTTCCTTGTTTTTACCTGCTTAAGGGATTCTGCCATCTTTTCATAGAACTGCATTACTTTTGGGCTCAGAGACGGCGAGATTTTTTTCATGGCCTGCTCAAAGTCCTTCTTTGTAACCTCCCTGCTCTTCAGGTCTCTTCTTAGCGCGTTCAGGCCTGCCTCCCTGACAAGCGCCTCCAGGTCAGCCCCTGTGTAGCCGTCTGTCTTTTTTGCCACTGATTTCAGATTCACGCCCTTCAGGGGCATGCTCCTTGTGTGTATCTTCAGAATCTCAAGCCTTGACTTCTCATCAGGAGCAGGCACAAGAATCTGCCTGTCAAACCTTCCGGGCCTTAACAGGGCAGGGTCAAGTATATCAGGCCTGTTCGTGGCTGCTATAATCACCACATTGTGAAGCTCCTCAAGGCCTGACATTTCGGTAAGAATCTGGGATACCACATTTTCGGAAACCCTTGTTCCCACATCAAGCCCTCTTCTTGGCGCCAGGGCATCAATCTCATCAAAGAATATTATTGCAGGCGCAACCTGTTTTGCCCTTCTGAAAACATCCCTTATCCTTTTTTCGGATTCGCCTACCCATTTTGAGAAAATTTCCGGCCCCTTTATTGATATGAAATTGGCGTTTGCCTCCTTTGCAACAGCCTTTGCCAGAAGGGTCTTGCCTGAGCCCGGCGGGCCGAACAGAAGGACGCCTGAAGGCGGCTTTATGCCTATGTTCTTGAATGCCTCCGGGTTTTTCAGCGGCCATTCAACTGTTTCCTTCAGCAGCTGCTTTACATCATCAAGCCCTCCAACATCATCCCATTTTACATTTGGAATCTCAATAAGAACCTCCCTCATTGCAGACGGCTCCACAAGCTTCAGTGCATTCTGGAAGTCCTTTTTTGTTACCTTTAATTTGTCCAGAATATTGGGCGGCAGCTCGGTTTCCTTTTTCCATGAGATTCCCGGCAGGCTTCTTCTCAGGGCTGACATGGCTGCCTCCTTGCAGAGCGCCTCCAGGTCAGCTCCAACAAACCCGTATGTTATGGATGCCAGCCAGTTCAGTATCTCATCCTTCTTTTCCTTGAATGGCATGTTCCTTGTGTGTATCTGCAGTATCTCCTTCCTGCCCTTCTCATCAGGAACCCCTATCTCAATCTCCCTGTCAAACCTTCCGCCCCTCCTCAGGGCAGGGTCTATTGCGTTTTCCCTGTTCGTGGCTGCTATAACAATAACCTTGCCTCTGGATTTCAGGCCGTCCATCAGTGTGAGAAGCTGGGAAACAACCCTTCTCTCAACCTCCCCTGTAACCTCTTCTCTTTTTGGTGCAATGGAATCTATCTCGTCTATGAATATTATGGCAGGGGCATTCTTTTCTGCCTCCTCAAAAACATTCCTCAGGTTTTCCTCGCTCTGTCCGTAAAATTTGTTCATTATTTCAGGTCCTGCTATTGAGAAGAATGCCGCCCCTGATTCATTTGCAACTGCCCTTGCCAGCAGGGTTTTGCCTGTTCCGGGGGGGCCGTACAGCAAAACCCCCTTTGGGGGTTCAATGCCAAGCTTTGTGAATAGCTCCGGATGTCTTAATGGCAGCTCAACCATTTCCCTTATCTTCTGAATAGCATCATGAAGCCCTCCTATATCCTCGTATGTTATTGTGGGAACAACCTTTTCCTCCATTTCCACTGCTTCCGGTTTAAGCTCAATCTCCGTATCATCCGTAATTCTGACTATTCCCTCTGGGTTTGTGCCAACAACCATTAGCCTTGTTTCTCCCGGTATTGGCGTGAATGTCCTGAAAAAATCCTCAAATCCCATTCCAAAGAAATCCTCAAGCGGGTCTGTTTCTCTTTTTTCCTTTACAATCGGAAAGGGCGTGACTATGTCTTTTTTTGTAACAGGCCTCATGAAAAGGTTTTTCTTCAGCAGCTCAGGGTTCATCTGCAGGATTACGCCCTTCTGAACAGGTGCAAGAACAACCCTTTTTGCGTCCTTGACCTCTGCTTTTTTTATTTTTACATTCTCTCCAACGCCTATGCCTGCATTTCTCCTTGTTATGCCGTCCATTCTTATTATGCTGAGCCCTATATCAGCAGGATATGCCCTTACAGCTATTGCCCCTGTTTTTTTCTGGCCTTCAAGCTCAACTATATCCCCCTCTTTTATTCCAAGGGATTTCATTATTTTGGAATCAACCCTGACAATGCCTCTTCCAAACTCATCCCTGTTTGTGAGCTCTCCAACCTTAAGCACAATGGGGGCTTCCTTTCCCATTTAAACACCTCATTTCTTTTTTCTGAAATCAAAATTTTTCTCCATCTTCATGGAATTTCTTATCTGGCATTTTGCCAGCTCCAGAATGCCTATTGCCTCTGTGGGTGTAAATCCCTTCTTTTTTATGTTTATGTTAAGCTTTCCTTCCACATCCAGCACATTTACCTGCATCATTTTCTGCTGGGGCTGGGCAGGTTTTTTCTCAAACATCATATCATCTCCTCAACCTTCTTTATAATCCTTTTTCTGGGCATTACTCTTATTATTATTGAATGTCTGGTTTTTATTACTTCCACCTCTGGCTCTTTCCTTACAATTTCTATCATCCTGACATATTTCCTGACTGTGACATTATGAAGGCCTGTTTCCTTTGCAAGCTCATTTATGGAGAAGGGCCTGCCCTTTTCCAGCACCTTCATCATCTGCAGCATTATCTGGAGGGGATCTTTTCTGCTCATGCTATCGCAACACATATGCAACTTCTGCTTCTAGTTCAGTAAAAAATTCTGCAGCAGGTACAGCTGGTAATAACTTAAGGCAGGCCTTTTTTCTCCTCTTTCATCCCTTTTCAGCTTGGTTTCCCAGTATTTTTTGATTTGTTCTCCGATTACTGCCTCTTTCTCCCTGCTTCCCTCAGCAAAATCCTGCGTTTCAGCATTTTTTTCCATTCCAATCACAATGTTTATATATTATAGTGTATAGATATACACATTAAAACTATTTAAAGCTTTCGGTCAGGACAGCAGGGGTTCTGTTAAAAAACTAGAAAAACTTCAGCTTGTCAATGCCTTCAGGCTCTTCCGCTACCCTGGAGCTTGTTCCGCCTCCTGGAGGGAAAACCGAGGGTGCCTGGCCTTCCTCTTTCTTCTTGGCGTCCAGGTCTTCTGTAACAAGCCTGCTGAACCTCTCGCCGCATGCCCTGCACTGGTATATTGCCTTGGCAATGATTTTCGGAGGGTCAACATTCTCCAGAACCTGCACCAGTTCCTCCTCAACCAAATAAGCCTCCCCGCCGCATTTGGGACAGTTCATGTTTAATTATTGTTCCCCTGCTCTTAAATAATTCCTCTGCCTGAACATTTTCTGTGACATCAAATGTTTAAATGTTCTCTCATAAACATCCTTTACAACAAGCATCTCCCTTTCAGGTCCAAGTGTTATCATTCCTATGGGAATTCCTGTCATTCTGGTTATAGTGAAAAGATAATCCTTCATTCCTTCCGGAAGGGCATCAAATCCGTCATCCACTGCCCTCATCCTGTCTTCTTCATCCATTCTCTCCCAGCCAAATGTTCTTGTATAGTAAACGGGTTCACCATCTTTATTAAAAAATTTGGTTTTTTTACCCTCTACACTATAGGCATAGGCAACCCTGAATGGTATACCGTCCAGGACATCAAGTTTTGTAACAGCTATTTCATCAACACCATTTACATCCGAGGAGTATAGAGCAACTACCATGTCAGGATATCCTATCCTTCTTGGTCTCCTTGTCGTTGTCCCGAATTCAAATCCCTTTCTTCTGATATATCTGTCAAGCTGATTACCGTCTCCGTTTAGTGCTGCCTCAATCTCCTTATCACTCATAACTACAGGTTTACCATCCTCTTGCAGCATATCACCGGCTACAGTGTCATAATCAGCCATCTCTGTTGGAAATTCGCCTTTACCAACCCTGGTTGGATATGCCTTCAGCACACCTATAACAGTGTTGATTTGTCTGTGATTTATGCCAAAGCTTCTCATAATGCCTGCTATTGTTGGGTTTGATGATGTAACTGTGGGATAGGTTCCCAGATCAATGTCAAGCATTGTACCCTGGGCGCCTTCAAAAATTATTCTTTTATTCCTTCTGATTAGTCCCCATATTAGTTCTCTCGTATTTTTT
>JAFCEK010000058.1 GCA_017609225.1 Candidatus Aenigmatarchaeota archaeon
AATATAATGTTGCCTCCGTATATCCGCCCACTAAAGCCGGCGGTTTTCTTGGCGAGGCAACAGCTGTTGAACCAGAACCATACATCCACTGTTTGAAAACAATGGTTTTCTGGTTCAACATAAATAATTTGAAGACTTCCGGAGTGAGAAGTGAGGGCAGTGCATACGCAGCATATGTGCGCATGGCTCCGGACGGAATTTGACTGCTTTCATGCGAGTCCGGGAAAAAACAGGAGCAGGTGAATTGTGCGGGGCTGTACAGTGCAGCGCATCATGAAGTGAGGTTTTATCCCTTAAGCTCTATCATAAGTGCTATGAAAATCAGTATGAATCCCAGGATTATGGAGATTATGAAATTGAATATTGAGAGGTCCGGGTTTATTATCAGCTCAGCTGCATTGTAAACCACCAGGGATATGGCAAATCCGAAAATTATTACTGCTATCACATTCCTTATCCTTCTTTTCTTTTTCAGCCCTACATTTCTTCCTATCCATGCCACTGCTCCTGCAAGGAAATAAAAGTATATGGAGGAAAACACAAACGCGGCTGCAGATTCAAAAATCCCTATGCTGAGAAAGGGCTCCAGTGATATGAATCCCCTGTATGTGGCAAGGATTCCGAGGGCTATTCCAACAATATAAAGGAAGAATGCAAACCTTCTTCTGGTAAGTGATGTGCCAAGCTCTTCCGCCACGCCCTCAAAATAATGCTCCAGCTTGAATCCCTTTATAACAAGATATATGCCAAATATGCCCAGGATTATTCTCCAGCCCTCTGCGCCAAAAAGGGCATAGAGTATCAGTATTATTGCAGGAAGCCCGAACACGAGCCTGGCGAATTTGGGGTTTTCCAGGCTTTCTTCAATAAAGTCCTTTATCTTGAAATATGTGGATTCAAGCTCCTCTGCCTGCCTTACTATAACCCTTTTCACCGAAAGTATTGGCACCCTGGACTGGATTATAGGCATTATATGCTCATCCTCTGTGCCGTCTGTTACAAAAACAACATAATCGGCCCTGAATTTTTTCAGCAGCATTTCAAGCTGCCTGGAAATTTCCTTGTCTGAGTGCACCCCGACATTCTTGTCTCCCGTAAGCACGGAAACCTCTGCGCTGTACTGCCTTTTCAGTTCATCGTAAACCTTTACTGCCTGGAATACTGCATTGGCATCAGATTCCTCAGGATCTGCAACAGCAAGCCGCGTGCCTGCGTTTATAACTTCAGCCCTTCCCATTACAGGCCCAGATATGCCTGCCTTTTCTCCCAGGTCATTGTCCCTGTCCACAGACAGAACAAGAATTTTCTCTTTTTTTTCCGGCTTTGTGCCTGATTTTCTGGGCATAAGCTCACTTTGGATTATTTATGGATAATGCTGTTTTCCTTCATTAATTAATCAATAGCAATAAAAAGTTTTTGTTTTTTGACTACTGCAAACTGGTTAATTGACGTGAGCGCCCATATAGAAATTTTAAAATCCGGAACCTGCTGTATTAAAGGCATATTTATAAACCCCAAAGACAATAATATATTGTTCACTCGGGTTGAAGTGAACTCAGACAGTGGATTTTTATGGAAGAGATTGGGGAACTTATAGAGAAGATTTGCAAGCACTCTGGTCTGTCTGATTCTGAAGTGAAAAAAAAGATTGAGGAGAAACAGGATGAGCTTTCCGGCCTTGTTTCCGAGGAAGGAGCTGCATATATAGTGGCAAGGGAACTTGGCCTGAGCCTGATAAAGGAAACCAAAAGGCAGCTCAAAATCAAAAACCTGGTTTCAGGCCTGAGGTCTGTGGATCTGGTTGCAAGAATCACGGAAATAAGCGATGTAAGGGAATTTGAGAAAAACGGAAGAAAGGGCAGGGTAGCCAATCTGGTTCTTGGGGATGAAACAGGCTTTGTGAGATTATCGCTGTGGAATGATGAGATTGGGCTTATTAAAGATGAGGGGCTTTCTCCGGGCCAGGTGATAAGGATAAGCGGGGCATACACAAAAATGGATAACAGGGGCAATCCTGAACTAAGGATTGGAAGGGGAAGGATTGAAAAGGTTGAAGAAAAGGTTGATATTCCCGAGACAGAGGAAATGAAAAAGGAATTCGGCTCAGCAAAAAGGGAGGTTATTGCCAATTTAAAAGAGGGCGGGTTTTATGAGCTCAGGGCTGCAATGGTGCAGATTTTCAGGAGGAATCCCTTTTATGAGGTATGCCCGGAGTGCGGGACAAGATTAAGCCAGGAAACCAGCGAAAACAAGGAAGATGGAACAGAAGTTACGAAATGGGTTTGCAGGAAGCATGGCGCAGTGAAGCCGGAGTATCAGATGGTGGTTTCAGGTGTAATTGATGATGATTCAGGGAACATAAGGGCTGTGTTTTTCAGGGAAATAGCAGAGAGGCTTTTTGGAAAAAAAATAGAGGAGCTCAGGGAGATGCTGGAAAAGGAGAAGGACCCGGGAAAAATATATGAGCAGGCAGACTGCCTTGGAAAGGAGTTTATAATAAGGGGCAGGGTAAAGAAAAATGATCTGACAGGGAGTCTGGAGTTTGTTGCAAACGATATTGAGGAGATTGATGTGGAGAAGGAGGTTGAAAATCTCATGAAGGAGGTTGGTTCATCTTCAGGCATTAAAGAATCGGAGGTTTGATATGGAGAATGAGAACGAGGCAGGGGAAAGCAAAGGAATGGAAAAACTTGCAGGAGTTGGAGAGAAAACAGCAGAGAAGCTCAGGGATGCGGGGTTTACTGACCTTATGACAATAGCAGCTGCTTCTGCAGGGGAGCTTATGGCTGCTGCAGGACTGGGTGAGGAAACAGCAAACAAGATAATTGCCTCTGCAAGACAGAAGCTGGACATGGGATTTGAGCCGGCAACAAAGGTGATGAAGAGAAGGGAAAGTGTAGGAAAAATAACCACAGGAAGCAAGGCGCTTGATGAGCTTCTGGGTGGAGGCGTTGAAACGCAGTGCATACTGGAAGCGCACGGGGCGTTTGGTTCAGGAAAATCCCAGCTTGCCCATCAGCTTGCGGTAACAGTGCAGCTCCCGAAAGAAAAAGGCGGACTTGGAGCCAAGGCTCTGTTTATTGATACAGAGCAGACATTCAGGCCGGAAAGAATAGTGGACATGGCAGGCGCGCTTGGCATGGATCCCAGCAAGGCGCTGGAAAATGTGCTCACTGCAAGGGCCTACAACTCTGACCACCAGATTCTGCTGGTTGAGAAGGCGGAAGAGGTTATAAAAAAAGAGGGAGTGAAACTTCTGATAGTGGATTCCCTTACATCAGCATTCAGGTCAGATTACACAGGCAGGGGAACCCTGGCCAACAGGCAGCAGAGGCTGAACAAGCATCTGCACAAGCTGCAGAGGCTTGCTGATGTGTACAACCTGGCTGTGTATGTAACAAACCAGGTTATGGCAAGGCCTGATATAATGTTCGGTGACCCAACCGCGCCCATAGGAGGGCATATATTGGGCCATCAGGCAACATTCAGGGTTTATCTGAGGAAAAGCAAGAACGAGAAAAGGATTGCAAAACTCATTGATTCCCCGAACCTGCCTGAGAACGAGACTGTGTTCAAGGTTTGCAAAGAGGGTATAAGGGACCTGTAGCTCCGGTGCGGAAAAGCAGCCAAGTTCTTGGCCACAAGTCCCTATTATGGGGCTTTCTGGATTATCTGGCAGGTTATTAAAATAGAGGGCTTTTGAAAAGCTGTTGTTACGGGGTATATAAATGGTTTTCCCAAATTTGTTCCCATATTTTTACCCTATTATTTCCATGTAACATACAGGAGAATAAGTATTCCTATCATTTCCAGAACATTCACTCCCATGTGTATGGTGGTGAATCCGAGGATTTCCTGTGTTATGAGCGAGTTGTAGAAATAAAAATCCACAAGGTTTTCAATAAGGAAAGCCAGGGCAAAGAACAGCAGGCCCAGCGTCATTTTTGATTTTACAAGCCTGTGGTTCTTGTAGTATATTGAAAGCAGGATTACTGTAAGTATAATGTTGATGCCTATTATGCCAAGGGTTATCATGTCCTGAACTGCCATGCGATCACTTCATGTTATTTAATACTTTCTCCTTTATTTCTTTAAATAGTTCCTCTCCCTGCTCAAACATATGGGAGGGGAAGTAAATGGTTCCGTACTTTTTTTCTTCTGCCACTATTATTTTATTGTCTTCAAGTACTTTTATATGATGCATCACTGTTTTGTAGTCCAGCTTTAGCTCTTTGCTGAGCTGGTTTATATTGTAGGGCCTTTCCTTGATTTTTTCCACTATCCTTATTCTGGTTATTCCTCCCCTGGTGGCAAAGAACACATACCAGAGAATCCTCTTAAAGCCCGCATCAATTTCCCCGTTCATCCTATTAATTATTGGGCACTGGGTTTAAAATATGTGAAAGGTTTATAAAGCCAGAAAAGTTAATTATTTCTAACCGCTACTGAAAAAGACGATTGTATTCTAGCAGCAGAATATATATGAGGGGCATAGATTCGATTGAAGAGGAGATAGAAACACTGAAATCTTTTTTTAGCGATTTCGCTGCACGGGATTGTCAAAGCGAGTATCTGTTTCATTTATTAGAAGAAAGGGAGCAGGAATATCCCAGCAATGAGCTTGAACTTGTGAAACGCTTGGGAGAAGAACTGCGGGGTCCACAACCTAAACGTGAAGTGATGGAAGACCTCCTAAACACACACAGCGTATTTGCGCTTCCATATCTGGTTAGGATACTTGAAGATACAGAGAATGGGGAAAGGGTGGATCTGGTAGCGGTCTTGAACGGCGGATGGAAACTACGCGGTATTTTAAACCAGTATTTTACCAAGGTGTTTTCAGCATCATACAGTCCTATGGACAGCAGGGATGCGGATAGAAGGATATTACTGGATAAGACAGCAGACCTTTTTTCGGAATACTGCGACAGGTTGAGGGAATATGGTGTGGACATTTCCGAGTTTTGTGCACCCCGTTAGGAAACCTTTGATGTGGTGCCAGGGCTATAAAAAGCTTACAGGGCCGGCTGATGAGAAAAGTAATAATATTGCCTCCGTATATCCGCTGACTAAAGCCGGCGGTTTTCTTGGCGAGGCAACAGCTGTTGAACCAGATATTGTCTCTTACTTTGTATAGGAGACAAGAGACATCTCTGCATCTCAAATATATCGGGTGCAGAGATGCAGACT
>JAFCEK010000059.1 GCA_017609225.1 Candidatus Aenigmatarchaeota archaeon
GTCTTCATACTTTTTTTTCATGGATTCTGCTTCCTGCATAAGCCATAAAAATCTGCCATCAGAGTCCAGGAATGATTTCAGAGAGCTAATCCTGCTTTCAATGTTTTTTATCCCGCTTATTACGGGATAGCTTTCCTTTTTGAAGTATTTTGAAAGGAGAACACCCTGCTTTGGTGTTATGTTTTTGAGTTCATTCATTGCATTCATGGATTTTGAATAGAACCCCCTGAGGTTGCTGTAATCTGCTTCCTGGGCAACATGAAAGCTGCTCACCAGGCTGTATATTTTTTTGACAAAGGAGTTCTTGACCATGTTCACCCTGGCATATGTTTTGTCTTCCGAAAGAAAGCCTGCCTTCTCCAGTTTTTCAGCTGCTTTTTTAAGGTTTTTGAGTTCTGATGATATTGAATTCTGCATCTCTGATGCCCTGGCTTTTGAATTCTTTATTTTTCCGCTGAACTCGGTTTTTATCCAGCTGTGCAGCTCTTCGATTTTTATCTTTGTTTTTGTTTCCTCTGGCTCTGTGCTTACCGGCTGTTTTTCCTTCTCCTTTCTCCCTTTAATGAAATCAAGAAAACCCATATTAAAAATAAAACTTATATATATTAATCGATGTGTGGCTGTATTCTGTTTTTTTTAATAATCTGGTTATACAAGACTGAATCCTATCATTGGGAACACATATGCTGTTAGCAGTATTCCTATTATAAGCCCTATTACAAATGCTGCTATAGCGCCTCCGGCACCTTTCATGGCAAAACACCTCTTTATCGCAATCACTCCAAAATCAATGGTGATGATGATCTTGCTTCTCTTAGTTCTTCCTCAAGTTCTTCTATTCTTTTTATAAGTTCTTCCAGGTTAAGGCTTTCCAGTCTGCCTTCAAGCCATTCTGTTTTTGTTTTTATGCCTTCAAGCTTTCTTGTTATGTTTTCTGTGTCCAGGTTTTTGATGGAATCTGTCAGTGCTTCCATATCCTTTATCCTGTCATCCAGTTCTATAATCCTGGATTCTGCAACATTTATTTTGTTGTGCGTTTTTCTGTTAATATCATCCATTCTTTTATTTATGTTCTCAAATTCATTTTCCAGGCGGTTTACATCCAGGGTTTTCAGCTGTGTCTTTATTTCATTCAGGTCTTTTTTCCATTCCTTGATTTTTTCTATTTCCTCCTTTGTTTTTCTTATATCGCCTATAAATCCTGATATCTCCTTTCTCAAATCATTCGCAGCATTAGAAATCTGTTTCTCAAGCTCCTGCTGTATTTCAGAAGGTATGTCCCTGAATTTTTCCGGCTTCTTTCCCAGCCTTTTTGAAAGATTGGTTATTCTGAGGTCAAGCCTTGCTATGTCTTTCTGCAGGCTCTCCATGCTTTTGACAAAAACATTCTTCCTGCCCCCGGACAGCCTTATAGGCTTCATTTCAGATAATTTTTCATCCAGATTCTCCATTTTTTCTCTTAATTCGCTAACATTATCAAGAAGTGATATAACTTCATTTTTTGGGAGGAATTTTATCTTGTCTATCCTTTCTTTGTTTTTTCGCACCAGACCTTCAAGAGAGTTCAGCCTTTTTATGCCGCCTTCCAGTGCCATTATTTTCTTTTCAAGTTTTTTTGTTTCCCTCTCTTTGGTTTCTTTCCGCATATGCTTTTCCATAAGGGGGACCAGCATGGCTCCGCAGCTTATGCAGAAATTCTCCTTGTCCGGATATATTATATCGCATGAAGGGCATTTTTTCATATAACAGCCACCTCCGGCAGGCAAAGATTCACTTTATCTTTTTGCCGCATTTTCCGCAGAACTTTGCATTTCTGCCCAGGATAGCGCCGCATTTTGGGCATTTCTTTGTGGTTTTTTCTATGCCTGACCTTATGCCGTCTATTTTTCTTTTGTTTTCATCAATCCTTTTTTCAAGCGCTCCTAGTATGCGCTCTGACAATGGCCTTTTCGAGGCCTGCTTTATCTTTTTTATCTCCCGCTCTATATTCTCAACCTCTTTTGCTATGCTTTTCAGTTTTTCTATGTCCTTTGCCTTTTTCACAATATCCTCCATTCTGTGAAGCATCTCAGCTGTTTCTGGGGAGACTACAGGTATGCTTAGCTTTAGTCTTTCAATATCATTCCTGAGGTTTATTATGTCAAGTTTGTTTACAAGCTGGAGGTCCCGAAGCTCTGCTATTTTGTCTTTCAGCTCATTGAGGTTTGAATCTGTCCTGTTCATGTGCTTTATCAGTTCATGAATTATTTTTTTCTCCATATTTTAACCCCGTTTTGGCTTTTTTATATATATATTGTATGAACAGCTTATAATAATCTGTGCTTTGCATAATTGAGAACTCAGATATCCTGTTCAATATAGATACTGGGGCATGCCTCGTTAAGTATTTTGATTTTTGTTAAGGTTCCGTTTATATCATCTGTCAGGGCTGCATGCAGTATCACCGACTGCCCAGGCTTCAGGGGTGATGCCTTTGTTTTTTGTGTGGTTGAGTTTACATTATAATACTTAATTATGGTTGAATTGATTTCTATCTCAAATGAAAAATCATACAAATTAACTGTTCCTGTATTCACAACCTTGCTTTTCAGCCAGTCATCTGAACCTGTGAAATTCCAGTTAACACCGTTTGTTCCATAGTTTGTGTCAAAATCATATCCTGAGTTCTGGCATATTATTTTGTTCATAACAGTTGTGCCTGTCTGGTTTGTTGCATTCATTGCTATGTTAAATGCCCAGGGAGAGATAAGGGCTGCGATAACAAAAACCAGGGCTATCACTATAACAAATCCTATTATTGGTGATACTCCCTTTATCATGCCATGCTCACCTCTATTTCAAGGAAATCTGCTCCTGATTCAAGCGTGAATTTTATATAATAATCTATATAACTTGAATTCATGCGGGCAGTGACTGTGGCATACGGCAGATTGTATCCTGTGCTGCTCAGCTGTGTATATCCATTGCCTGAAACAGAGTTTATGCTGTTATCAATGCTTATCTCAAGGTTTTCAAGGTCAAGCCATGTACTGAGGTCTTTGTTGTACATGCCAAGAAGCAGGTCCCTTGTGGTATAGGATGTGTAATTGTTTGGACTCCCTATCTTCTTTATGTAAACAGCAAGGTGTTCGTTTCTCAAAACATATGCATCATTTCCCTGGAACTGTGTTTCATTGGCATAAGTGTTCAGGTTTGAACCTATAACAATATTTCCAAAGGTTTTTGATGTACGGGGTGACAACAGCTTGGAATCTGTTTCAAGTTCCCAGTATATAAAATCATTGCTCTCGTTCACAACAAGCTTTCCCGGGTCCACCTTGAAATATATTGTTCTTTTTGAGCCTCTTCCCTCTGATGCAACCTCCCTTATTATTTCATCAAGCTGCGAAAACACATCCTTCATTTTTTCCACTGCTGCAGCTGCCTGCATCTTCTTTATAACAGGCATTCCCGCCTCATAAACAATAAATGTTGCTGTGATTGTGATTGCCAAAAACAGCACTCCTGAAATCAGTGTGATTCCCTTCTTCATAATTAATATAATAATTCAAATATTTAATAAGATCGTATGATAAGGAAGGCGTTTATTCTTGCAGGAGGCAAGGGGGAAAGGCTGAGGCCTTTGACATTAAAAATACCAAAGGTTCTGGTAACAGTTAAAGAAAAGCCTGTTTTGCAGTGGAATATAGAGCTGGCGAAAAAATATGGTGCAAAGGAAATTGTTCTGGCTGTGGGCTACAAGCATGAACAGATTGAAGAGTTTTTTGGTGACGGGAGCAGATTAGGGGTTAAGATAATATATAACATTGAAGATAGATTTCTTGGAACAGGGGGCGCATTGAAATTTGCAGAAAAATATCTTTCAGATGAAGAAAAGTTTATTTCAATGAATGGTGATGAGGTGAAAAATATTGATTATGCAAAATTGAACAGAATCCATGAGAGAAATCATGCCACAGGAACTGTTGCACTTGTAAGGGTGGATGATATGAGAGACTGGGGATCTGTTAAACTTTTTGGGGAAAGGATTTCAGGATTTATCGAGAAATCACATGAGCTGCGGGGTTCAGGGCTGATAAATTCAGGCGCATATCTTTTAAGCCCTGAAATATTTGATTTTATTCCCCAGGGGAAATTTTCGGTTATTGAAAGGGAAACATTTCCCAAACTTGCTGAAATAGGCAGGCTTTTCGGATGTGAAAACCAGGGGCAGTGGCTTCCCACAGATAACATTGAAAGGCTTGAAAAGGCAAGAAGGGAGTGGAAAGGTTTGTAAATTAAAATTTGAATGAGTTTTTATAACAATTAACTGTATTTTGTATAAGCATTGCAACTGTCATGGGGCCAACACCACCAGGAACAGGTGTTATGAAGGATGCCTTATTTTTAACATTTTCAAAATCAACATCACCATGTATTTTGCCTTTTTTTCTGGTTATGCCTGCATCAATTACGGAAACGTCTTCCTTTATCATATCACTCTTTATCAGTTCAGGAACCCCTGCTGCTGTTATGAGGATATCTGCATTTTTTTTTTGTTTCTTTAAATTTCCTGTTTTAATATGGCATACATCAACACTGGCATTTCTGTTAAGAAGCATCAAAGATAGCGGCTTTCCTATTATGTTGCTGTGATTTATAATTACCACATTTTTTCCTTCAACACTTATTCTGGCTTCTTCAAGTATTTTAATTATTGCCTTTGGTGTGGCCGGGGCAAATGCTTCATCACCAAGCAACATGTTTCCTATGTTGACAGGGTTAAATCCGTCAGCATCTTTTTCAGGGGCTATAGCTTTCATTATGGCTTTTTCATTTAAATGGTATGGCAAAGGAAACTGAACCAGAATCCCGTGCACACTATCATCTTTATTAAGTTTTTTTATCAAATCCATTATTTCAGATTCTG
>JAFCEK010000060.1 GCA_017609225.1 Candidatus Aenigmatarchaeota archaeon
TGCAAATATGCCTATGGAAAAATCGCCTGCTGCAAAATAATTTGCCGAGTACTGCCCTGCAGAAAACATGCCCCCATAAACAAGGTTCAGGACAACACCAGTTATTATTAAAATTACAACCAGAACAGGAACATAGTATTTTTTCAGTTCTCCTATTTTAACCACTTAATCTGGAATACAAGCACCTGCCGGAAACTGATTTATAATTGGTTTGGTTTTAATAAATATTTATGAAACAGAGAAAACCTGATTTGGATTCAGATAATTCCAGTCATGCTGAGGAAATAAGGGAAATAGAGGAGGAAATAAGGAAAACCCCATATAACAAAGCCACGCAGGGACATATAGGCAGGCTCAAGGCAAGGCTTGCAAGACTGAAAATGGAAAGGGAGAAGAAATCAGGAGGCAAGCCGGGACTGGGTTATGCTGTGAAAAAACAGGGTGATGCCACAGTTGTTCTTGTTGGATTTCCAAGCGTGGGCAAGTCAACACTCCTGAACAGATTAAGCAACGCGGAGTCAAAGACAGGTGGATATGACTTTACAACACTGGATGTGGTGCCAGGGGTTATGGAATATAACGGAGCGAAAATCCAGGTTCTTGATGTTCCAGGCTTTATTGAAGGGGCAAGCATGGGAAAGGGTAGGGGCAAAGAGGTTTTATCTGTCCTTAGGTCTGCTGATTTGATTCTTATGATTGTGGATAACAGGGAACCTAGGAAGCAGATTGAAATTATAAAGAAGGAGCTTTATGATGCGGGCTTCAGGCTTGATACAAAGCCTCCTGATGTAAAGATAGAGAAGAAAAACACAGGCGGATTGCAGGTTGGCTCTGCGGTAAGGCTGACAAAACTCAGCCTGGAAACTGTTAAAGGCGTGCTGCTTGAGCTTGGCCTTAAAAATGCAGAGGTTGTGATAAGAGAGGATATAGATATAAACAGGCTTATTGATTCCCTTATGAAGAACAGGGTTTATGTTCCTTCACTGACTGTGCTGAACAAGGCAGACATCTCAACCTCAGGTATAAAGGAGGATTTCATCAGAATTTCTGCACTGAAAGGAACCAATATAGACAGGCTGAAAGAAAAGATATGGGATTCCCTTGGCCTGATGAGGGTTTACCTGAAAAAAATCGGAAAGCAGCCTGATATGAAGGAGCCGCTTATTGTGAAAAGGGGTTCCAGTGTCAGGGATGTGTGCAGCAAAATACATAAGGAGTTTGCACAAAATTTCAGATTTGCAAGGATATGGGGCTCCGGAAAATTCCCAGGGCAGAGGAAAGGGCCGGATTACATTTTAAAAGACAGGGATGTTGTGGAGCTGCATATGTAACATAAGCAAACCTTTAAATACCTGTTCTTACATAGTTTTGAGAATACAGCCTGAGGTGTTGCATGTTTGAAAAAATAACCAAATATATTGCAGATTTGATTGAGCATGGTGTAGAATACAAAAAAATTCTGGACACTGTCCAGGGTTTGGAAACATCCTGGAATGAAGAAGATTATTACTCAAAGCTATATGCTGCGCTCAGAGGGATTGACCCAAGCCTGCAGGAAGCCGCAGGAGATTAGCTGGCTGATTCTGTATCAAGAACAACTGATCAGAACAGTGAAAATCTTTTATAAATTCAATAGAAAAATAAACCATGCTGGAATGGGTTTTGGTTGTTCTGGTGCTTGCTCTGTTTGTCCTTTTATGGCTTTACAGAAGGGCATGGAATGAGCTTAACATACTAAGGTCTGACAGGCAGAGCATACTAACAAGGCATGGCAAATCAATAGAGCAGTTTATTCCCTTCCTGAAAAATTATCCATACAACAAGGAAAACTTCAGGTTTATTGGAACTCCTATAGATGGCGTGCAGTTTGAGCATGACAAACTGGTTTTTGTGGAGTTCAAGACAGGTGATTCAAAACTAAGCGCAAAACAGAAAAGAATAAAAAATTTAGTTTTAAACAAAAAGGTAGAATTCAGGGAAGTAAGAATATAAGGGTGGAATAGATGGTAACAGTAATATGTCCATACGGCATACCGATTGAAATCCCTGAGCCAGACCCTGAGGAGTTCAGAAGGAAAGCGGAACATACAAGAGATATATACAGAATATTTTCAGAGATTTTTAATGATGATTCTCTCATTGCTAAATATTTCAGAGAAATGAAGAAAATCTATGAGGAAGTTGTTAGCAATCTGGATGCTGGGCATTCTCCCACTGATTTGTGTGAATGTATATTTAAGCGTGATAAAATTACAAGAGAAACATATGAGAGATTGGATGAAGCAGGCAGAAAGATAGTGAGGATATCGCATTATGCTGCGTTTGACACGGTGGAGCCATGTCTGGCCCAGGAGAGGGTAAGAAAGAACTGAAAAACATTAAAGTATACATACACGAAAAAGGCAAGAGCAGGGCAAGGATAACACATATCGATATTGAAGGGGATATAGAAAAGATAATCAGGCCGGGTGAAATCAGCTTTGTAAAAGGAAAGCCGGGCGGTGTTTTCATTGCACTGAAAAGGGAAATGATAAACAGGGCAAATAAACTAATTGAAAAAACGAATAAGAAATAAATTTCCTGTTTCTAATTTTAGTTTATGGATAAATACATCCAGAATGACTTGGATAGTGGAGTTGTGTTTGAGATAGACAGAAAGCAGTTTGGGGAACTTGACCTGATTGTCTTAACAAAAGAGGTAGAAAGGTCAGAAAAAGACCAGATCTTTAATGTCAGGACAGGAGGGAGTATAAGCGGCAGGCCTGCTGAGTATAAAGGCGTTGTATATTTTGGCGCATGCGACCATATTTTTTATGCGCTTGATGCGAAAACAGGAAAAGAATTATGGAGATTCAGGACAAACGGGCCTACTAATGTTGGTGGACAGGCATCCATCTATAATAACAGAATATATTTTGGTTCATTCGATGGGTTTTTGTACTGTCTTTCCCTTGATGGAAAACTTGTATGGAAATTTAATACCAATCACAAGCTTGCTGTGAAACCGCTTATCTACAACAATACTGTATACTTTGGCTCTGAAGATGGGACATTCTATGCTGTTTCTGCTGATAAAGGAGCAGAAAAATGGAGGTTTCATACAGGCAATACACTCACATCTCCAATCATTTACAGGAATACAATATATTTCGGTTCCTGGGATCACAACCTCTATGCACTTACCCTGAATGGAAAATTATTATGGAGGTTTCCGCTCCGGGATGAGCCGTCTGGCCAGGTAACAGGATACAGGGATGCAATATACCTTTGCTGCAGGGATTACAATATGTATGCTGTATCCACAAAGGGTAAAATTCTCTGGAAATTTGAGACAAAAGGACCTGTAATGGGCATACCTACTGCAAAAAACAACACAGTTTACTTCAGCTCATGGGACAAAAATCTTTATGCTGTATCCACAAAGGGTGAACAGCTATGGAAATTTCCTTTTAATGGAATTAGTTTTGCGGTTCCGTTTTTCTACAGAAACAAAGTCTATTTTGGTTGCTGTGACAATAATATATATGCTGTGAATGCAAGGACAGGCAAACTTGCATGGAGATTTGAAACAAATGCTCCTGTCCCTGGAAATCCTATAGTTGCAAACGGGATTGTTTACTGCGGTTCATGGGACTGTAATTTCTATGCACTTGATGCAGAGACAGGCAGTCTTCTATGGAAATTCAGAACCAGCATAAGCACACCATCCCCTGTTGATGTTGAGTATGCATCCAAAAACAGAAGCACAGAAAGTATATGGATTCCGGATATAGAAGAGAAAAACAAAGAAGAAACAGAAGAAGAGCAGGGAGAGTATGCTGTTCTTTCTCCCACATATTTTAGTTTGGAAACAAAGGAAACAATGCCATATAAATCTGGAAGTAAATACAGGAAGTGACAGCATGATAAAATACACAGATGATGAAGGGCTTGAAGGAAGTGTTGGCTTCGGATTTGATGAGAACCAGTTTGGGGATTTGGATATAGTTAATGCCCTTATAACAATAGAAAAAAGTATGGGAAAGATAAATCCTGTATGGGATGTAAGGGTTGGAGGAAGCATATTCAACAATCCCCTGGTTCACAGAGATAGAATATACTTTGGTGCATGCGACAGGAACTTTTATTGCCTGGATGCTGGAACCGGAAAAGAAATATGGAAATTTGAAACAGCGGATGTTAATGTATCATCCCCTGCTGTTTACAGGGATAAGATATATTTCGGAAGCTATGACAGTAATTTTTATGCTCTGGATGCCGAAACAGGGGAGCTTGTATGGAAATTCACAGCCAATGGCCCCATATACTCAAATCCTGCAATAAATAAAGGTGTTGTTTATTTTGGTTCTTATGACAAGAATTTCTATGCATTAAATGCTGAAACAGGGGAGCTTTTATGGAGATTTCCAACAAATGGTCATATAGCTTCACATCCTATTGTGCACAGGGATACTGTATATTTCGGCTCTGCTGACAACAATTTATATGCAGTTTCAGCAGAAGGAAAACTGTTATGGAAATTCAGGGTAAAGGGTGAAATAAGGCTAAAAGCAGCTGCCTCAGGTGATGCTGTTTATTTTGGCTCAATGGATAAGAATGTATATGCAGTTTCAGCAGAAGGAAAACTGTTATGGAAATTCAAGACAAACAATTCCATAGCAACCTCGGTTATTTTTGTTAATAATACTATATTTTTTGGAGGAAGGGATAATATTTTCTATGCAGTGGATGCAAAAACAGGA
>JAFCEK010000061.1 GCA_017609225.1 Candidatus Aenigmatarchaeota archaeon
CCCTGTTCTGAATTTCTCAAAAAATCTCCATATGTTTTCAGGTCATCATCTGTGCATTTCCCGCTTAAAATGTCGTCTTCCACCTGCTGCCTTATATCATAACGCAAAAGCCCGAAGTCAGTGCATGTTTTTTCTTGTGCCATCTCAATCACCCAGGAATTTCTCCAGACCCCTGCCTTCTTTTTTTGTTTCCGGGGGCTTTATTTCTTTTTTGGCTTTTTCTGCAGGCTGCCTTTTCTCTTTCTGCCCAGGCCTTATTTCATTCAGCCCCTTCTCAAGAATCTCCAGGGCATCATCCTGCTTTTTTTCAAGCAGCAGCTCAAAAATCTCCTCAAACAACCTGGGGTTCAGCTTTGCCTGCTCCAGGTTTTCCCTCAGGAGTTTTTTTCCCAGCTTCTCCACAGAGAGCCTGTGCTCCTCCAGGGATTTTGCTTCCGGCCTTTCCTCTCCAGTTGTTTTTTTCCTGAAGTAAAGCAAAGCCCTGTCCTCGAATTTTGTTTTGAGGCGGTTTATTTCTGAATAATCAAGTGATGTGTCTATCCTTATTATCGGTTTTTTCCTGTGGTGCCCCTGCAGTGTGTTTTCTATCTCTGTTTCTGTTTCCTTAAGGTTCTTTCCTTCCGCCTCAATGCAGTAAAATTTTCTCTGGTTTTCCAGGGGAACAAACCTTGGCTTTGCATCTTTTGTGTCAAAAAACCAGAGCCCCTTGAGTTTTTCCATGTTCTTTCTCAGCTGCGTTCTTATCAGCGAGCCTGAAACTATGAGGGCAGAGCCGGCATGGCTGGAAACCTCTGGCCTGTGGATATGGCCAAGTATGTAAAGGTCAAAGCCCGGTGGTATTTTTTCCAGCGGCATGGCATGGGGAACATTCTCATGCATGAACTCCTTTACAGACTGGTGAAGCATCAGTATGTTAAAGCAGTCAGGAACCGGCTTCGGGTTCCATTCCTTCAGCACGCTTTCAGCATACTGGTCAGGCACTCCTGACATGCCCTGTATGCATACCTTTTCACCTTCCTTTTCAAAAACAACGCCATTGCAGTGCAGGTATACAGCAAACCCTGCCTTCTCCAGCGCCTGCACAGGGTTCATAAGGCCCTTTATTCTTCTCTCATGCGTGCCGTGTATTGCAATGACAGGGGTTCCCAGCAGACTTTTTTCTGATATTTCCTTTCTGCTTTTTTTTATTGTTTTATAGAGCTCAACGCCGGCCCTGGAAAGTATGGGCTTTGTAAAAATCTCCATAGCCCTTGCAAGCGTTTCCGTGCTCGGAACCTTCACATCAAAAATATCCCCAGGCACAAGTATCAAATCAGCTGAGAGTGCCTTGTCAATTGCTTCGCTGGCTGCCTCAAAGGGGTCATCCTCCCTCTCTGTTCCCGAGGCAAAGCCGAAATGGAAATCAGAAAGTATTGCGAGCTTCATGCTTTCCAATTGTTCTGAAGTTTTATATACATTATCAGGAACAGCTATTTTATAACCCTTTCAGGAAGCAGAAGCAGTACAAGAATCCCTGCAACAGGAAACATCATGCGAATTTCCATGCCTGCAAAGAGCAGAAACAGTATGGGAGCAATTCTCCCGAGGCCAAGCCATATCTCTCTGTAGGAAATGTATGCCAGTATGTTTTTTCTTCTTGCATAATCGCAGAAATTGGAGAACACAGTAATCATCATTACTGCGCCCATCATGCCTCCAAGGAATGAAAGCATGTAAACCTCCATTGCGCTTGATGCAAAATACCTGAGGAACCATACCGCAGCATAAAACAAAATCCCTGTCCTGAATATTTTTTTCCTGTTGAACCTGTCAGACAGCCTGCCCACCAGCAATGTGAAAATGGCTATGCCAAATCCTGACACTGATGTCGCTATGCCTACAGGAAGAAGGTTTGAAAATCTGAAGTATATGAAGAGAGACCAGAAAATAAATTCAGACATAAGCAGTGCGCCTTCAATGAAAAATATAAACGAGAATCCCGGCCTCATGCTGAACATTGTATTTTTCAGGTTGAGGCTGAACCTGCTTTTGTAGTCAGCTGTAAGGAAAAGGGGAACAACAGATACAAAAAGCAGGGCTATGACAATAATGAAAACAGAATTAAATCCCATGTTCTGAAGAATAACAGCGCCTGCAGAAGGGGCTATGATGGTTGCAATCTTTGGCAGTGCAAGAAGATGGCCTATCTCGTCCCCCTCATGTATCTTGTCCGTGTTTTTTACAAACTCTGAATTCAGCGGCACCCAGTACATTGCCTGTGCAATTCCCCATACAACAGCGGTAGCAAAAAGAATCTCATGATATAACTGAAGCGCCATCAGCATTGCAAAAAACATTATCATGAGGGGCATGCTTGAAAGTATTGTGTGCTTGAATCCTATTCTGGATGATATGAACGCTGAAACCGGTGCGAATGCAAGCAGTGAGAGCCAGTACAAAGCAAAAAACAGCATGGTTGTGCCAAGCCCGAATCCCTGCAGAACCAGGAAAACAGGTATGAATATTCCTATCAGGGATGCGGCAAAGGTCAGTATAACCTGGTTAAGATAAACCTCACCCAGCTCATTTCTTATCTTGAATATCCTGTGAATCCTGTGGAAGATGTTTGGGAACATGATTGATTCTTGGTTTTAGCGTGCTTTTATTGGTTTCCTGTCTGCCTGCCAGAAAATGTTTCAGCTGCTGCATGAGGCAGCTATCTCTCCAGAATTTGCACCCTGCTGCCAACAGCCGTGCCCGGAAGGCCTTTTGAGAACCTTGCGCGAAGCACACCGTTATTCCCATGGGGGGATGTGATTTTGCCGGAAATCTCTTTTTTCAGTTTGCCCGGGGATTTCCATACAACCCTTTTTCCTATGTACTGGCTGGCCTTTGCCCTGGAATCAACACCCTCAATTCCAAGAAGAAACTGGTTTGTCCTGGCTGTATGCCTTCCTCTTCTGAAAGATAGAATTACGGCTTTGCCTGGCTGCTTCCGGCTGCTTTTTGCAGCTGATTCAGGCTGTTTTCTTTCTGGTTTTTTTGTTTTTTGCTCTGCCATAACACATCTTTTGTGTGATAAGAATATAAATGTTATTTTTAATGGGTGTCTTTGAGAGAGAAATCTAATTTATTTACTTTATATTCAATATAACTATACAAGGTGCTTTTATGGCGCTCAGGTTCTTTAACACGCTGACAAGGAAGAAGGAGGTGTTCAGGCCTATTAAGCCAGGGCATGCGGGCATGTACAACTGCGGACCAACTGTTTATGATTTTGCGCATATCGGCAATTTCAGGGCATATGTGTTTGCTGACCTGTTAAGGAGATACCTGCTGTACAAGGGATTCAGGGTTAGGCAGGTTATGAACATAACAGATGTGGATGACAAAACCATAAAGGGCTCCAGAAAGGAAGGCATAGCGCTGAAGGAGTACACAAAAAGGTATGAGAAGGCTTTCTTTGAGGACCTGGACAGGCTCAATATCCAGAGGGCTGAGATATATCCAAGGGCAACTGAGCATATAAAGGAGATGGTAACGCTGGTCAGGACTTTGCTGAATAAAGGCATTGCATATAACGGGAATGACGGGATTTATTATGATATATCAAAATTCAGGGATTATGGAAGGTTTGCAGGGCTTGACCTTAAAGGCCTTAAGGCAGGGGCAAGGGTGAAACAGGACAGCTATGACAAGGAAAGGGCAAATGATTTTGCGTTATGGAAGTTCTGGGACAAGGAGGATGGTGATGTTTTCTGGGAAACTGAAATCGGCAAGGGCAGGCCAGGGTGGCATATTGAATGCTCTGCAATGAGCATGAAATATCTGGGGAAAACATTTGACATCCACACAGGCGGGGTTGACCTGATTTTTCCGCATCACCAGAACGAGATAGCACAGAGCGAGGGGGCAACAGGAAAACGGTTCGTCAGATACTGGCTCCACAACGAGCATCTGCTTGTCAACGGGAAGAAGATGAGCAAGAGCCTGGGCAACTTCCATACGCTGAGAGACCTGCTGGAAAGGGGTTATGACCCCATGGCAATAAGGTATCTGCTTCTCTCAGCGCATTACAGGCAGAAGCTTGATTTGACATTCAAAAGCCTTGATGCAGCAGGCAGCTCTGTGCAGAAGCTGAAGGAGTTTACAGGCAGGATGAAAAAAGGAAAGGACAATGAAAACAGCAGGAAGCTTGTTAAAAAAGCCAGGAAAGGGTTTGAGGAGGCAATGGACAATGATCTGGACATGCCAAAGGCACTGGCTGTTCTGTTTGATTTTGTAAGGGATATAAACAAAACAGGCGGGGGGAGAGAGGTATTTGATTTCATGCTTGATATTGACAGGGTTCTGGGCCTGGGACTTGGAGAGGCAGAGGAATGGAAAACAGAAAAGGAGGCAGAGCCCAAGCTGAGGAAAATGTTAAGGGAAAGGGAGAAGTTCAGAAAAGAAAAAAACTGGAAGGAAGCGGACAGGATAAGGGATATGCTGGGAAAGCAGGGAATAGTTCTTGAGGATACAGAAAGGGGAGTTATGTGGAAAAAGGCAAAACGCAGTTAAGTGCTGTTATGTTAATTCTGCTAAAAGGATGTTCCCTTCATTAGTATGCCTACGGCAGCTATCAGAATCAGTATGATAACTGTGCCTGCAATAATCCATA
>JAFCEK010000010.1 GCA_017609225.1 Candidatus Aenigmatarchaeota archaeon
CCTGAACCTCCCTTTTGGAGCATACCAAAATTCAGGCTTTTGTTATTTATATCAAAACCTATTATCTCTGCTTCAGGTTCCACAACCGTGAAATTTGAAGGGTATCTTAATCTTTCAAATGTAAACAGCAGTGATTCAGAATATTCTGTTTTCATGCTGGTAACAGGTATTTTAGGTATTGTCATATATGCTGATACTGAATAAAAAACAGCCAGCACTGCAAGTATAAAAACAGCCAAAACGCCTTTTGTTTTTGTTCTCATATAAATCCTGTTTTATAAGTCATATCTTATAGATGATATATAATATTACCAGTACAAATATTAAAACTATAATCCATACAGGGAAATGCTCCTTTTCTGATGGTTGTATTGCAAAACCTGTTGGAGGCGAAACAAATTTCATGGTTGTGTTTTTTGTTGAATAGCCTGTGAGATAGGAAACATTTGCAAGCATAGTGTAACTTCCCCTTCCTATATTTTCAGATGCTCCCGTGAGATGCAGCATTTCTCCCGGCTTTGCATATCCTCTTGTCTGCGATATTTTTTTTACAATATCACCGCTTTCATTGTAAATATAAACAAAGGATTCTGATGGGCTTATTGTTACAGTGCCGTCATTAAGAAAGAATGTATTTATGGTTATGCCATTGCCTGCCCTGTAGGATGTTACATCCAGTATTTTTCCGCTTCTTACAGCCTCGCCAGGAACTGTAAACAGAATGCTTATGGGAACCACTGCATTTATTCCCACCATGCCTTCCTGCACAGAAGGCATGGGCTTTATTGTTAAAAGATGAACGCCAGACTCTGCGTCTTCAGGTATCTTCAGCAGAAAATCCACATTTCTCCATGTTTTTATATTTCCCCTTTCAAGGGCAGGGTTGTACTTCAAAAGTACAGGATTTGAAATGAATTTTACCCAGCCTGTTGTATCCTCTTCTGAATAATTTTGCAGCAAATATGAATATTTTTTGATTTTGAAAAAGTCAATGCTTCCGGGAGAAGCATCAAGCTTTACATAAAAATCCTTGTTATATCCTGTAATTATATGAAATGTAACAAACTTTGTATCTCCCCTTTCAATTTCTCCCAGATTTATGACAGAAGGGGAGACTCCAACATCAATTGCATCAGCAAATGGGACTGCAAAAGCCATGAATATTATAAATAATATGCCAAGGAAAATCCTGTTCATGTTTTATATTTCAATATTAAAAATATAAACCTTTAAGTTGTTTCAATATCTGGAATATGAATATTCTGTCTGTATAATTCAGCCGGATTTGTTATGTTGAACCAGAAAACCATTGTTTTCAAACAGTGGATGTATGGTTCTGGTTCAACAGCTGTTGCCTCGCCAAGAAAACCGCCGGCTTTAGTCGCGGATATACGGAGGCAACTGGATGTATGGTTCTGGTTCAACAGCTGTTGCCTCGCCAAGAAAACCGCCGGCTTTAGTCGCGGATATACGGAGGCAACATTATATAAATTTCAAAAACACAATAATGAATATAGAACTAAAGGGTGGAAGGATTGGATTTGGGCAGATTTGGTGGCTTTGATATAAAAGGTCTCAGGGGATACCTGAGAAAAAAACTCATGAGAATAAGAATGGTTTATCCCCGTATTAAAATAAGGGAACCAAGGCATATTGTTTTTCTTCCTTTATACAAAAACATCTCAAAGGTGAACATAAGATATCCCCTCCTTGAACCTCTGGTTTTTGCAAAAATAAAATGGGAACCAAAAGAAAAAATACTTCTTTATAGCGTTATTGAGCCAAAGCTGGGAAGGAAGGAGAAAAAAATACTGGAGAAAATAACTGAAAATTTAAGAGAACTTATTGATATCAAAATATCTTTTCTAAAGGACAGGGAAAAGGCAATGGATTATGTGGGAAAGAAAGTAAGAGAGATACTGGAGGACAGCAGCATTAAACTAACACGCGAAAGCTATATGAAAATAATGTACTATATCTTCAGGGATTTTGTTGGTCTGAATGAGATTGAACCCATTATGCATGACCCTTACATAGAGGACATAGGATGCACAGGCCTTAACACGCCTGTTTTTGTTGTGCACAGAAAATTCGGTTCAATAAAAACAAATATTGTTTTTAGTGATTTCAGTTATCTTAGCAACTTTGTTGTAAAGCTTTCAGAGAGATGCGGGAGATACATATCATATGCTGTGCCGCTGCTTGACGGAGCCCTGCCTGACGGCTCCAGGGTTCAGGCAACGCTTGCAAAGGATGTTACAACAAAAGGTCCTACATTTTCCATCAGGAAATTCAGGAGAAACCCGTTCTCCCCTATTGATATGATTAATCTGAAAACATCATCCCTGGATATGATGGCATATCTCTGGTTTCTGCTTGAGGAGGGCATCTCTATACTTGTGTGCGGAGGTGTTTCAACAGGCAAGACAAGCTTTCTGAATGTGCTGAGCATGTTCATTTCCCAGGAGAAAAAAATAATAAGCATTGAGGATACAAGAGAGATAAATCTGCCTCATGAAAACTGGACTGCATCTGTTTCAAGGGTTGGGTTTGGCATACCAGATGCAACAGGCAAGCGGTATGGTGAAATCAGCCTTTACGACCTTCTGAGAGAATCTTTCAGGCAGAACCCTGATTATGTTATTGTGGGAGAGGTAAGGGGAAAGGAGGCATATGTTATGTTTCAGGGTATGAGTTCCGGACATCCCAGCCTTGGGACAATGCATGCAGGTTCTGTTGATGATGTAATGAAGAGGCTGGAAACCCCGCCCATAGAGCTTTCTCCTTCGCTTATAGAATCACTTGATATTATAATAATTATGACGCATGCCAAGGAAAAAGGCAAATCCGCAAGAAGGGTAAAGGATGTGGCGGAAATACAGTCTATTGATCCGAGAACAGGCAGGGCACATATAGTGAAGACATTTTCCTGGATACCAAGCTCTGACAGGTTTAATTCAAATATAGAAAACTCGGAAATACTGCACAGGATTTCATTTGAGAAGGGAGTTCCATATCCAAAAATACTTAAAGAAATAGAGGATAGAAAAAAGGTGCTGGAATGGATGAAGAGGCATGAAATACTGCAGTTTGATGATGTTTGCAGATTTATAAACCTTTATCACAGGGATAAAAAAACCCTTATGAACTGGGTTGAGAAAAACCTGCCGCCACACAAAACAAAAGCAGGTACATCTGCTGAAAGAATATGGCAATCAGCAACAGGGCTTAAGTTTGTCAAATAAAGCTTTTCAGGTAATTTAAACCATTGGGTAATTGGGCGGAAAACCTTTACCAAAAACAGGGACTCCAAAGGAGCCCTAAAGCTTTTCAGGTAATTTAAACCATTGGGTAATTGTTGTGGAAGTGCTTAAAACAGGCATATAGCTTAATAATGCATTAGAGCCTGTTTCATGTTTTTAAGAATGCCTCTTCTTCAGGGGTTACAACTATGCCTTTTGGAGTAATCTGGTATGGATGCAGCTTCTGGGAATGTGTGGACCCCCTGAGCTTCCATATCTGAATCGCCCTCTGAAAGGTTGATTCTATCCGTTCGTAATACATCACTATAACGCTGTCTGCTACAAACTCCTCAACGCCAAACCTTGATATCCGCGGTTCTTTGCCATGAACAATTTCTGAAACCATTATGGATGTGCATTTTAGTTTTCTTAGTATATCTGAAAGATTGAAAATTGTCTTTCTCAGTTCTGATTCATTCCTCATATAAATTGCAAGCGCTGAAATGGAATCCACCACAACCCTTTTGGCTCCAATATCCCTTATTGTTGATTCCAGTATGCTGAACACATCCTCTATTCTGTAAGGGTCGTATTTCAGGTACTGCAGCTTGCCTGAGCTTTCAAGTGCATCCATGTCCCAGCCGAATTTTTTGACATTTTCCTTTATCAGTTCGGACGGCTCTTCAAAAGAAAGATAAACCCCCTTCTGGTTGAATTCCCTGATTCCTGTATACATGAACTGGTTGCAAAGTATTGTTTTTCCTGTTCCGCTTGTTCCTGTTAAAAGAACAAGCTGGTTTTCCGGTATTCCGCCATTCATTATTTTGTCAAGGCCGGATATGCCTGTTTTTATTCTATTCATCAGATGCACCAGAGAATTATTAAATATATCCAAGATTATAGTATTATTTTAACTCTATTAAAATATAAAGATAGAAACCGTATCAACTATTGGTGAACTGCATGCAGGACATAAAAAGAAAGAGGTTCCAGGCCCTGATAAGGGAAATTGAAAGTATAAGGGGAAGGCATACGGAGCTTGTTTCCGTTTACATACCATCAGGGTTCAACCTGGCAAAGGTAGCAGAGCAGATAAGGCAGGAACAAAGCACTGCACAGAATATAAAAAGCAAGACTGTAAGGAAGAATGTCCTGGCCTCACTGGAAAAAATAAGTCAGCACCTGAAGCTTTACAGGCAGACGCCAAAAAATGGCCTTGTTATATTTTCCGGGAATATCTCAGAGAAAGAAGGCGCTGCCGATATAAAACTATGGGCAATAGAGCCTCCGGAACCCATAAAAACCAGAATGTACAGATGCGACCAGGTTTTTGTGATTGAACCCCTGAAGGATATGGTAAGGGAAAGGGAGATATACGGGCTGATTGTGCTGGATAAAAGTGAGGCAGACATTGGCGTGCTGAAAGGGAAGAAGATTGAGAAGTTAAAGCATCTTGAGTCCATTGTTCCCGGAAAGACAAAGGCAGGGGGCTGGTCTGCAAACAGATATGCCAGAATCAGGGAGGGCCTGCTTGAGGATTTCCTGAAGAAGGTTGGCGAAATTGCCTCAGCTCAGCTTAAGGACCTCAGGGACCTGAAGGGTGTTTTAATCGGAGGTCCCGGGCCAATAAAGGAGCAGTTCAGTGAAGGTGACTATCTCAACTACGAGGTGAAAAAAAAGATTATTGGCGTTGTGAACACATCATACACAGGCGAGCCGGGCCTGAATGAAACAGTTGAAAGGTCTGAAGAGATAATCTCCCAGGCATCGGTTATAAAGGAAAAGCAGATTCTTGACAGGTTTTTCGGGGAGTTTGCAAAGGACTCCGGACTGGCTGTGTACGGGTTTAATGAGGTAATGGATGCACTTAAATCAGGAAATGTTGACACGCTTCTTGTTTCTGATGCATTTGATTTTGTTACTGCAAACCTGAGGTGCAAATGCGGTTATGCTGCTGAGAAAACAATATCCAGAAGCCATGCAAAAGATGAAATATGCGAAAAATGCGGCGGCAGGCTGGAAATTGAAACTGAAAAAGAGATTATTGATGACATAATAAAACTCGCGGAAAACATGGGAACCAGTGTTGAAATGATATCTACTGACACGCCAAGAGGGGAGCAGCTGAAAGAACTTGGTGGCATTGCAGGCATACTCAGGTACAAATCCGAATGATTACTGAAAACCAGAAGGCCTTGACCATTTTTTCTCCAGGTCAGCCCATGTTTTGTTCCTTTTTTTGAGATATAATGTAATCACCACAACCAGAATTATGATTCCTATTCCGGCTGCTATCAGGACTACAGGTATTTCAGTTTCAGCAGCACATGATGCTGGACAGCTTCCGCCACAGTCTATGCCCTCCTCATCGCCGTCCTGTATGCCATTATAGCAGTCTGTTCCGCAGCCATCATCAGGTATTCCATTACAATCCTCGTCTATGCCGTTTCCGCATATTTCCTGCTCAGGATAGATAGCGCCCACACACTGGCCCCATCTACCGCTTGTGCATGTCTGTGTGCCCATTCTGCATGGCGGTGTGCTTGATTCCCCGCATGTTTTTGTCTGGCCTTCAATACATTCACAGCCTTCATCTACTGAGCCGTCACAGTCATTATCCAGGCCGTCACCGCATATTTCAGTACCTGGCATGGTTGCATTGCATCCTGTCCATTGTCCTGCGGAGCATGTTTCTGTGCCGTATGTACACACTCCAAGCGATGTGCTGCCGCATGTCTGGGTCAGGTTTTCATCTGTTTCACCATCGCAGTCATCATCTATGTTGTTGCATATCTCTGCTGCAGGTCCAACATTGCCCTGGCATGCTCCCCATGCACCGTTTGTGCATGTCTGGTTGCCCTGCTCACAGGCACCTATATTGCTTCCACAGGGCCTTGTTGTGCCTTCAATGCAGAAAACAACTTCAAAACTGTAGCTTTCGTTTATTATATTACCTGCTGTGTCTCTTGCCTCTATATTGAAGCTGTAGCTGCCGTTGTCAAGATTTTCTATCTTCCATATCATATTCCATTCTGTGCCTGTTTTTGTTTCATTCTCGGGTGAAACAACAGACCCATCGAAACTCAGGTTAACAGAATATATTCCTGAATTGTCTGAAACCGATGCATTTATGATTTGGTTATTGCCATAAACAACATTTGCATCATAATTCACGGAAACAGCAGGTGCAGAAACATCAACTGTTACATGCTCTGTATCTGACCAGTCGCCTCTGTTGCCTGCATTATCGGTTGCCCTGCATGTGAAATAATACTCATGGTTGTCTGTCCCATCAAAAATAAATGATGTATCGGTTACGTTGTTAAGGAGCAGTGTCCATATCACACCATTCTCGCTGTAATTAAGGTCATAGCTGGAAATGCCTGAACCTGTGTCTGTGCCTGCCCATATGACTGCAAACGGGTTCATATCCGAATTTATCCATTCAGGCATAGGATTCAGTATGCATTCCGGCGCTGTAAGATCTATTGTTATGTTTTTCTCCTCTGAATAACCACCCATGTTTCCTGCTGAATCATTTGCCTTTATCCTGAAACTATATGTTTCCCTCTCCTGTGCCCCTGTGAAAACAGCTGATGTTACAGGAGGTGTTGTAATTGTCCATTCCTGCCAGTTGCCTGTTCCTGTTTTGTATTCCAGGATATAATGCGATATTCCTGACGGACCTGAGTCTGTGCCTGTCCATTCCACCATAAAATCGGTTCTGTTTTCCCATTCCTCCAGTATTATTTCTGCTGCGGGTGGTTCTGTATCAACAGTGGTATCAACATGTGATGAAAGATGTCCCCATTCATCTTTATCGTTTTTTGATTTGCATTTGAAGTAATATTTGTGTCCATGCTCCCCTTTAAACGTTGCTGTTTCCTGGCTGCCTGGAAATGTATTCCAGATTTCATATCTTTCCTCAGAATCGTTTGCATACATGATTTCATATTCTGTTATTGAAGCGCCTGTTGGATCAGAACCGCTCCATTCCAGTGCGAAGCTGTCTGTGTTTGTGTATTCGCTTAACTCTGTCATTACGCAACTTGGCACCGTGTTATCAATCTTGAGTGTGGTTTCCTTTATGTCTTCTGTATTTCCAAAATTATCAACAGAATAGTATCTTATTGTGAATATTTTCTGACCCTCGGATATTAAAATGTTAAATGAATTTCCAGTTATGTCTGGTGTGCATTGTGTCTCTCCTGATTCATAATAGCAGTAGTATGTGTCTGCGCACCCTGACCCATCATCATTGCATGTCAGCTCCACCCTGTAATTATTGCTGTGCCATTCATCAGGATTCTCAATATTATCGCTGGTTTCCGGCGCATCATAATCAACCTGCGTTATATTTGCAGATTCATATCTTGCAGACAGGTCTGCATTGTTTACAACCTCATACATAAACTTATAGCATGTGTCTGTGTCTGCATCAAAATTTATTGTTGTTGTGCCTGCATCATATGCACCTTCATGTGTCCATTCATCGGGAAAAGAGCCGCACTGGCTGTTAGAGAACACTGCCTCTTTAATGTAAAGATCTCTTTCTTTAATGCCTGATACTGGGTCAGGGTCATATCCTGCATCTACTGATATGGCTATGGTATTGGCTGTTGCAGCGCCATCAGCATAACTTATGCTTCCTCCTTCAGGGGCTGTTGTGTCTATAAGGAATTCTGCTGGTGATGAAAACCCTGCAAGACCTGCAAGATCTTTCGCTGCAGCGCAAATCCATTTGTGCTCTGCTACCGGATGGGGAAAATCTGTTACTGTATACTGGCTGTATGTTGTGGGACAGCCTGCAATTTCTGTATCTGTTTCATAGATTCTGTATGAGCCTGTATCGCATCCTGATAATTCATCAGTGCAGGAAACATCTGCTGTTGCGGGTGTACTTTGCCAGTTTGTTAAAACAGTTGAAGGGTCTGCTGTTACTGAAACATCGGGGGGTATTGTATCGCAGTCTATGTCACTGTTATCTATAAAATCATCACAGTCATCATCTATATTATTATCACATATCTCCACTGCTCCGGGATTTATATTTGGATTGCTGTCATTGCAGTCAGTTCCGCCTGTTATTACTGCATCATAACCATCCCTGTCCAGATCATCATCATATGTTGTTGAGTTGCAGTCATCATCCAGTCCATTGTACGGCACTTCAGCCATGCCCGGGTTAATGTTAAGGTTTGCATCATTACAGTCTGGCTCTGTTGCTGAACTGCTGCAGCCTCTCAGATCAGTATTTTCAGCGCCATACCCATCTCCATCATTATCAGTACATGGTGGTGCCATTATACAGTCATCTTCTCCTATGCTCCACTCGTCCCATTTTTTTGCTGAGCCTGAAGCCATAATGCCTATTCTCAGTTCATTTTCTGCAGAGGCATCAACTTCATTATAAACCAGCCAGTCGCTGGAACTGCTCTCTTTAAAATAATAATCAGCACCATCGTCTTTTAATATAATTTTTATATCATACCATGTGTTTTCCTTCCAGTTTGGATAATAATTGATACAGACATTGTTTTTTTTACAAACATAAACTGCGCCGCCCTGGGCAAATAATATGCTGTGAACAAAGGTGGAAGAAACATTGCTTGAAGAAGTGTCTCTCAGGCCCAATAAAACAAATCCACCATAACTTCCAGGATTTATTTTGGTGCTGAAAGTCAGGCCGGTAACCCTGTTGTAAAATTGTTTTGTATACATATACTGGCCCCATCCTGTAGTTCCAGGGACCATAAGAACCCCATTGTCAGCCCATGGTGTGCAGTCATTACCAGCCCCGCAAGCATTTGTGGATGTATAGTAATAATACCGGCTGGTATTAAAAATTTCAAATTCATCATAGTCATCACAAACCACAGCGCCTGCAAAAGGCAATCCTGACAGAATTGTTAGAAGCGATAAGGCTGTGATAAGTACCAGAAACTTAATCTTCACATTCATCGGTATCTATTAATTATTATGTTAAATTCAATATATAATTTAATTAATATGCTAGCCTTTAATTTTTGAAACCTGCTCTTCCAGCTCTCTTTTCAGCCTGCTGCTTTTGTCCTCTTTTGAGAAAAAATCAATTCTTGCTGCAAGCGTGAGTTTTGCTGAAATAATCCTTGCGACCTTGCCTTTCATTTCATTCCTGGCGTTCTGCACATATGGATGCGAGAAAAGTATGCCATACTTTGGCGCCTTTCCCCCGCCCCTGAGATGCCTGAACAGCGCCTTCTCTGCTCCAAGGAGCTGTATTTTGGATGATGGCATCTTTGAAAGTTTTTCCAGGCCTCCTGCCAGGGCAAGAATCCTTGCGCCCAGAACAGGCCCTGTAACTGCTGTTATGTTTGGTATCTCCTCTTTTGCGAGCTTTTCAAGATATTTTGTTATCTCTTTTTTTATTTCAAAAAAATTCAGGAGCGCAGCAGAGAAATTCATTACCTGTGCCAAATCCTCCCTGGAGAACTCCATTCCTGCTGTTTTTGCAGTTTCCTTCCCGGGCATCTTGTCCCTGGAACCATGCTCTGCTATCAGCTTTACAAACCTTTCATGGCTTTCTGTTTTCTTTTCCAGCTCAGGGTAATAAAGCCCGTACCATTCCCTTAACCTTTCTGTGAATATGTTCAGGTCCCTGTCGAGTTCATCAAGAATTCCCACGACAATCATAAGTATTTTGTCTTTCCCTGTTTTGCTTATTTTGTTTTTTGTAAGGAGAATATTTACCTGGGAAAGAATTTTGTTTAACTCTGCCTGGCTTTTCACCCATTTTAGTTCCAGTGCAAGCCTTCTGAAATCCCTTATTTCTCTTGGAATAATCTCAAAGCCCTTTTTCTTCAGCTTTTCCTCCAGCAGTTTTTCCTCTTTACATCTGCCTGAGAGCTTCTCTGCAATCTTCTCTGCATTTTTCTCAAAAACTGCCTTGTCTATCAGTTTCTCATTTTCATCAAACGCAAAAACGCCTGCTATGCATTTTCCCAAAAACGCTTTCATAGAATTCTCTTTGTCTGCTGGTTTATTAATTTTTCTGTTATTTGCTGTTAGTATGAAAAACCTTTTGGTTATGGCACAGGTTCATTTATAAATTATTAATTTTAATAATATATCATGGGCAGAAAAAAACTAAACCTTGACCTGACCAGAACATCAATCTACATAGAGAAGAAACAGCTTGAATGGCTGGAAAAGAATCATTTCAATCTGAGCAGCCTTATAAGGTCATATCTGAGGGAGCTGATACCAGCCATAGAGGGCACAAGAAATGTGATGTTCCCAGTCTATTATAAGAACAAAAGCCCAAGCACATTCAGGAGAAGAGCCAAGAAAAATCCGAGGTTAAAAGAAGTCGGACTGGTTTAAAAAGGGATAATAATGAAAACCACAGGGTGAACCTATTGCACCCACCCTGTGACTGAATGCGGGGGACGAGATTTTCGATTCTGTTGGATTCTGTTGTTTTCGAACTCGCGTAGCGATTCGCCAACTCTCATGCATTTGCATGAAGTTACTAACGCACTAGGTATCTCAGTTAGCCTCTGAGCCTGGCCCTTAGGTTTTGGAGATTTTCAACTCCTAAGCCTAGCCCCTTTGACCATTCCCAGCCTTTTGCGGCAGTATTCTTTTCTGTGCACTGCATGTTGCCTGTGCAAAAGGCGCTTGGGTACCCCCGCATGAAGTTGTGCTCTCTTTCTTGCAACATCTGCAAGCTAATGCAGATGACGCTCCCGCTGGGATTGTCACAGCAGCTGCTTTTTGAAATCAGCAACAGCTGTTTTGAACCCAGGTTACGGGGTGTTTTCGTTCACTGGTGCTGCCACCTCAATGTTTTCGTGATGAACACGAAAACCCCGTGTCCTTGACCGGACTAGACGACGGGAGCTTGAAAAGACCGACTGCTAATACTGTTAAAGACGGCTTTGTTATCAAAGCATTCTATGTGCAGTTTTAGCCGTCAGCTTTTTCATGGGCCCGGCCGGAATTTCAGACAGACGGCTTATGCAAATTGACCCAAGCCGTCAACTGCCCTTTGAACCGGCGACCTCCGCCACGTCAAGGCGACGTCCTAACCTTCTAGAGCCACTCTTTTATAAGTGGTAACTCAAAGAGGGGCTTAACTAGACCACAGGCCCTTGAATACATAGTTTATCTATTTGTTGGTGTTTTAAATATTTAGTTTTGATGGGCTCGGCCGGAATCTCAAGCCTGCCTGAAGGGCTGCAAAGCAGGCTGATTGAACCGGCGATCTTCACCGTGTGAGGGTGACGTCCTAACCACTAGACCACGAGCCCATATAAGCCTTAGACGGCTATATCCAACCTACATAAGCCGTCGTACTATCTTATGGTTTAGCTTTTTATTCATCACTGTATATTTTATTTTCAATATAGTTTTTTATGATTTTCTCAGCAGGGGGGAACATTGGTTTTGGCAATTCTGTTAATGGAAACCATCTCCATTCTGTTATCTCATCCGGCTCCATTGCCTTCGGCTCACCTTCAAACTCCTTTGCTATGAAGCCCAGTGTTACAAAATGGTTATCATGCACCATCTCGTTCCCAACGCTTATCAGCTCGGGATCTTTTATCAGTATTCCTGTTTCTTCACTGCATTCCCTGATAACCCCTTCAGCAGGCTTTTCATGAAAATCCAGCTTTCCTCCCGGAAGTGTCCATGTTCCTTCTCCATGAAGCGCGCTGTCTGCCTTTACCGGGTCCTCATGCCTTTTCCCGAGCAATACCTTTCCTTCTCTCACAACCATTACCGCAACACCAACACCAGGCATTTTTTTCATAACATACCTCAGCGCCGGGAGCAGGATTTTCATCCGGAGGTCCTCAGATTTTTGCCCTGAGGGAAAAGCCTGATTTCGAACCTGCAAGCCCTTCCGGGCGCCCGCTTTCGAGGCGGGTGCATTAGCCAATGCAGAGAAGAGCGCATCCAAAGCGAAGCTCCCTTTCTGCCATCCCGGCATTGTATATGATGGATGTATATTTTAAGTTGTTTGCATTAAATAAAAATGATTGCCATGAAATGCAGTTGTGGCAAAAAAGCCATATTCTTCAGGAAGTATGAAGGCACGCATCTGTGCAGGATATGCTTCTGCAGGTCAATTGAAAGGAAATTCAGAAAAACAGTGGGCAAATATCATATGATAAGCCCTGGCGACCATATAGTTGTTGCCCTCTCCGGCGGCAAGGACTCAACCACAGCCCTGTATCTGATGAACGGGATTGTAAAGCCAAGAAGGGACATAAGGCTTTCAGCAATGATAATTGATGAAGGAATAAGAGGGTTCAGGAGCGAATGCATAAAAGCTGCGAAAAGGTTCTGCAAGAATCTTGGTGTTGAGCTGCATGTTTTCAGGTTCAGGGATTTATACGGAAAAACCACAGACCATATCATGAAAAAATTAAATCCTGAAGAAGAGCCCTGCACATACTGCGGGGTTGCCAGAAGGCGGGTTATAAACAAAATGGCAAGAAAGCTGAAGGCAACAAAGGTCTGCATGGGGCTGCACCTGGATGATGAAGCTGAAAGCGTGCTGATGAACTATCTCAGGGGCGACCTGCTCAGGGCCTCAAGGATGGGGCCTGTAACAGAATATTCCACAACAAAAAACGGCGGCTCTTTGTTTGTTCCCAGGATAAAGCCTTTAAGGGAGATACCTGAAGAGGAGATAAAGATTTATGCAAATATAAAGAAGCTGGACTACTACAAAAAACACTGTCCCTACAGGGGAGGCTTCAGGTTTGAAGTCAAGGCAATGCTGAAAAAACTTGAAAAAAAACATCCAGGCATGAAATTCTCAATACTGGAGAACTTTGACAAGATTCTTCCATGTCTGAGGAAAAGCGTGAAATACACTGAACCAAAAATACTCAAATGCAGAAAATGTGGAGAGCCAAGCTCAAGAAAAATATGCAATGCATGCGAATTATGGGGGAATTAGCTTCTGTCCAATCTGCACCCATATTGTGTTTCCAGAACATCCCTGCATGTTTCTGCTATCTGTCCTGCATATTCCTCTGGAATTTTCACAGATATGTCATCTGTTGGGTTTCCGTTTGCAAGTGCTGCCAGTATTTTTATTTTTTGTCCTTGAGGCATTTCTGTATTGGTTTCACGATGTGCTATATTAACACCATTTCCTAATTGTACATAAAACGGCACTTTCTTGCCATCAATACGTAGTGTACCACCAAATTCTATATCATTTATTCCTGCTGGATATTTACCCATTTTCATCACCAAAAAAACAATTCCCGCATAAACTATTTAAACCTTTCCCACAAAAATCCCACCCAACCCACAGCAAAACAAGCAAATTCTGAATTTATCTCAGTTCCTTTATGATAACCTTTCCTGCAAGCTTCCAGTAAACAACCTCTTTGCCTGAGTCCAGTTTTCCCCTGAATTTTTCAGGTATTGCTGCCTCAAATGTGGAGTAGTCCTCCATGTCCATAAGCTGCACAGCATCCCCTGACACAGAAATAACCTGTGCCTTCTTCTTCTCTATCACCGGGGCGTTTACCATGCCTGATGTGGGCTTCAGAACAAACCTTCTTCTTTTGTCAAAAACGCCCATGGTTTCTATTCTTGCCTTGGTTGAGCCATGCTTCCCTGGCTTTGACTTTACAATGGATACTATTCTGCAGGGCTCTCCCTCAACCATTATGTATTTACCAGGCTTCAAATCCTTTACAGGAATCGGTGTTTCTGCCATAATAATAATTATAGCCATTAATTTATAAGTATATTAGGGTTTGCATGAAAATCATTGAGATTGACGGCAGCTGGATGGAAGGCGGAGGCCAGATTTTGAGGACAGCCATTGCCCTCTCAGCTGTTACAGGAAAGCCATGCAGGATATTTAACATAAGGGCAGGAAGGAGCAATCCCGGGCTGAGGGCGCAGCACCTTGCAGGAATGCAGGCTGCTGCAAAAATATGCAGCGGGAGGCTGAGGGGTGCAGCTGTTGGCTCACAGGCAGTGGAGTTTTATCCTGGAAAAATCAGAGGCGGCTCCTACAGGATAGATATAGGAACAGCCGGCTCTGTTGTATTGGTTCTGCAGACGCTGCTGATACCTGCTGTGCATGCAGACAGGGAAGCTGTGTTTGAGATAACAGGCGGAACCCATGTTGAATGGGGACCAACAACAGGGTATTTCAGGCATGTGTTCAGCGAATTCATGAAAATTGCCGGTGTAAATATAGATTCTGAAACATTAAGATACGGATACTATCCAAAGGGCGGGGGAAAGATAAGGGTTTCCATAGAGCCTGCAGAAAGGATTAAGCCATTGAACCTGGAGGAAAGGACAGGAAAGCCATTTGTTGAGGCATGGAGCAATGCCTCGGACAGGTTAAGGAAAAGCAGGGTTGCGGAAAGGCAGCTGGAGGGTGCAGGGATTCTCCGCCTGGACAGGGCAAATTCAAAGTATGTAGATTCGCTTTCAGTTGGCTCTTCAATAACCATAGCAGCAGCATACAAAAACTGTTTTCTGGGTTCAGGTTCAATAGGAAAAAGAGGCAAGCCCGCAGAGGATGTTGGCAGGGAGGCAGCCATGGATTTGAAAAGGCAAATGGAAACAGGCGCATGCATGGACAAGCATATGGCAGACCAGATTCTTCCCTACATTGCGCTGGCTGATAGGGACTCCAGAATAAGGGTATCGGAGATAACAAACCACTGCAAAACAAATGCATTTGTTATTGAAAAATTCCTTCCTGTAAAAATCAGCATCAGCGGAAATGTTATCAGATGCACCAGGCGCTGAGCTATTCAGCTATTTCTGTTTTTATCTTTCCGAGAGAGCAGAAATCCGTATGAAAATTGTATGCGCCTGCATTCAGAAAAACTATCCTGTCACCCGGCTTTTTTTTCTTCAGGTTCACAGCATACCTGAAGATGTCAAGAGAGCAGGGAGTAAATCCCTTTATGAGGTATTTTTTTCCCCTGTTTTCGGGAAGCTCTCCCTCAACAAGGAGCCTTACAGGGACTATCAGGCTGTCCATGGCGCTGTTGTATACAGAGCAGTTCACTGTGATTGTATTGCCGTTAACGCTTTGAACGAATGCCTCCAGCTTTATGCTCGGGCCTGCAAGAAACCTGCCTGGTTCAATCATCATGTCTGTGCCATAAGACCTCAGGAAATCCCTGAGCTCCTTTATTTTCCTGAAAATAAACGGTAGTGAATCATCTCCTGTGTTCCTGTATTTTACGGGAAGCCCTCCTCCAATATTCAGAATATCAATCATTGCCAGCGTTTCCTTTTCCAGCATATTTTTAACTTCATACTTCAGCTCCCATTCGCTCACATTCTGGGTTTTTCTGTGGAAATGGACACCCAGTTTCTCTATGTTCCTGTTTTTCCTCAGCCTTTTTATAAAGGAATTTATGTCCCCTGATGCCATGCCAAAAACAAAATATCTTTCAGTGAAAATCGTGTTTTCCCTTAACCTTGCCCTGAGAAGGAGGTTGATTCTGGTTTTGGTTTTTTCAATGAAATGCTCCAGAACTTTCAAATCCTCTGCATTGTACACAACAAAATTTTTCACACCTGCCCTGACAAGCCTCCTTATTGTTTTCATGTCCCAGGACTCTGCCAGGAACCAGACCCTGGATTTGTCTTTTACAAAGCCCAGCTCCTCTTCCCTGTGAATGCTGAAAAGGCAGTCTGTTGCCTTTTCAAGAATCCCTGCAACAACAGGGTTTGTTTTCACGCTGTAGGATACAGTGAGGCCCAAATCCTCAAGCTTTTTATACTGCTCAAAAAGCCTTTTTTTGCTCAATACAAACCTTGCTTCAGGAATCATACCATGCCCTCTCTGCTTAAAGCATCCAGCGCTCTTATCATTGCAAGCGGAAACAGAATGGAAACATCCCCGTTAACTGTTGCAGCATCCGAACTGTCCTTGATTTTGCCCCAGCTTTTTGCCTCATCTGTTGTTGCTGCGCTCATGCTTCCTGAAACCTCCCTTGCTGTGGTCATGTACACAGCATAATCAGCACCGCCGTTTATCAGCAGGCCTAGTATTGCATGATGCTTTGAAACCCCGCCTCCCAGGGCTATTATGCCTTTTTTTTCATCATGGCTTGAACATGCAAGAAGATTCTGGAAATCCTTCACCACATCAACAATAAAATCAGGATGTTCCTGCTGGAACATGAACAGATGGAAACCCAGAGCGCCATCAGTTATTGCAGGGCAGAATATGGGAACATTATTCCTGGCTGCCTGGTAGAGAATGGAATTCTCATCTTTTAACATAAGACCCAGCTCTTTAAGAAGCTCTGAAACAGCATATCTTTTCTTTTTTCTGTAAAGCTTACTGAGCATGCCGCTGATTGCCCCCTCAAATCTCACATATGCATCATTTGGTATGAGAAGGTTGCCTACCCTGTTCATTCCCTTTTCATGCAGCTCTATGTCATTTGACCTGAATCTTCCTATCAGAAATTTGTCTCCCATTGCCTTCATTATGTCCTCTTCTATTCCTCCTGCTGTGGTTACAACAACATCAGCCATTTTCAGCTTTATCATCTGGGCAAAAAATCCCCTCAAACCTGAAGTAACCATGTTTGAGGTGAAGGAAAAATATATCCTGGCCTTTTCCCTTTTCATCTTGATTATTACATCAGATGCCCTGGCAAGCTCTACGCTCTGGAATCCGACCCTGCCCAGTTTCTCAACCAGTTCACTGACATCCATGCCCTTTTTCCATTTCAGGTCATCTATCCTTTCCATGTTTATTTTAGGCTGCTTTTTCCTAAGGCAGCCGTTCCTCCTATAACCTTCTTGAAGATGTTTGCAGCAAGCACAGCTGTCTGTGTGTTCGGCCTGTCTGATGCACATTCAACAATATCCAGGCCAACAACCCTGTTCCTGCATGCCTGCTTCAGCAATGCAAAAAAATCCTGCGCGTTCATTCCCAATGGCTCCGGTGTCCCAACCTCTGGTGCAAATCTGGGGTCAAAAACATCCATGTCAACCGTGATGTAAACTGGGTTTTTGGTTTTTTCTATCCTGTTTTTTATTCTGCTGAAAGCCCTTTCCTCCTCCCTGCTCCAGCTCCTGCATCCAATCTGCACAAGCTCTATATTCCTGTTTTGAAGGAGATGGTATGCCCATGTTAAGTGATTGTATGGTTCCCCAAGCCATTCTGAAGCCAGGTCCCTGTGCGCATCAAAATCTATCACAGTTATTTTCTTTTTGAGAATTTCCGAAAGTGAATCCAGTATTCCAAGTGTAATAAGATGGTCTCCCCCAAGGAAAACAGGAAATATTCCCGGGTTTTCCTGGAACATCTCCTTTATTGTGTCTTTAATCCTTTTTCCCGTGAGATTCCAGTTTGAATGAACAATCTCCAGGTCACCCAAATCAGCAAACCTGAATTTCTCAAATATATTAATTCTGAGTTCAGGGTCCCAGCCAGGAAGGTTTTTTATTGCCTCTCTTATAAACACTGGACCAAATCTCACAGGGCTTCCTGTTTCTGTGCAGTCCCAGGGTATGCCAAGCAGTGCTATATCTGCCTCATTCAGCCTTTCTTCATACTCAAAGGTCTTTTTTGTATAGAGCATTTTAACAGCTTTTGAAAATGCAAAACTGTAAATCCTGATTATTCTAAGAAAAAGGCTCAGGGTGTTTGTCTTTTGCTCTTTATGAATCTGTTATTTGCTGGCATAGAATCCTTGTTATGATATTGAACAGAAATATTTAAATATTAACTGAAAACTTCAAACTCAGATACGTATTTCAGTGCTGTTCCATCACTATTTGTTAGCACTGCTCCCCTTTCATCCCTCAGTGCCGCATAAACCCTGTACTGCCCTGTTTCTGTTGGAGTGAAATAACCAGCATTAGCCCAGATTGTATCCAGGGCAAGATATGCTCCCGGTAGGATTGTTCTTAAAGTTTGTGTTGCGATGTCATTAACAACCACCTCATAATCCTGCCATTCTGCTCCGTCATATTTCTGAACATTCATTAACAGGTAGCCAGTGATTGAATTTGCCCCGTTATTATCTATTTTTGATTTTATGAAAGGTTCTTCTGCTTCGCATTTGAAACATCCAGTATTTCTTTCATCATAATGCCTTCTTACCCATTGAAGATTTGGATTTTGAACATCATATGGCAACTCAAAGACATACAATATATTAGAAGAATCGGTTAATAATAATTCTATTTTTCCATCATTGTCAATATCATCTAAAGTTGTGTCATAAGGAGAAACATCTACTGTCATTTTAGGCCATCCAGGAAGATAAGTCCCATCCAAATCAATAATGCTTATATCGCCAAAACTGTGACTAGTGATTATTTCTAGTTCACCATCATTATCTATGTCGGCAATAGAAGGTTGTAGAAAGATATGTGCTATTGCATAATTTGGATAATTATAAATTATGTTGCCATTTTTATCAAATATACTATTACTACCTACAATTTCAAGATTTTTATCGCCTTCTAAATCTATCAAAGGTACTATTCTGGATGAATGAGTATTATATTGTTTTGGCCAGCCCGGATATTTGATACCATTGCTGTAAAAAACTTCTATCCCATTTGCTCTTGATTCTGTAATTATTTCCAGATAACCGTCATTATCAATATCTCCTAGTGTAAGGGAACCGTCATAGCCAGTCCCACCAGTTTTTTTTGGCCATCCTGAGACAGATGACCCGTCAATTTCAAAGAAATAAATGCTTCCACCAGTTTCGAAATTTAGTGTAGTTATCCCAATTTCCTTATAACCATCATTATCAATATCTCCTACAGATGGTGAAATCATACCATAAATTCTATCACCTTCAGCAAGATCAACAGGCCAATTTTCAAAACTACTTCCATCATGATTGAATATATATATACTACCAGTTTCACTTGCCACAATTATTTCATAAAATCCATCATTGTCAATATCAGAAACAACAGGAGTTGTAAGTCTGTATGGTATGTATTGTGGCCATCCAGGAGCTAGGCTTCCATCAAGATTCCATATATATATATATCCATTATCATAAGCAGCACCTATTATTTCTTTTTCATTGTCATTGTCAATATCAGCAATGGCAATACTAACATCATGTGAATTTACTTCAATTGGCCAGTTTTCATTAAAACTGGAGCCATTAGGATTAAGTATATGAATAATGGTTTTTTTTCTATAAAAAAAATCTGTTCCAAGAATTTCGATAATTTCTTTCTGGCCATCATTATTTAGGTCACTTACGATTGGTGTGTTTGTATATGTTTTATAATCCTGTTTTTCAAAAACTTTTGGCCAGTTATCTTCCATTAAATCATAAATAAATATATAGCCTCTATCTTCACTTTGTTTTCCAAAATCATCTTCTACAACTAATCTTATTGTTATTATATTATCTCCACTTACTGGTATCTGCCAATTAGATACCACCATGTCACCATAAGACTCTACTGAAGAATTCATTATTTCATTCCAATTCATTGGATTGTTTCCAATACCATACTCTAACCTATATTGGACAAAATTTCTTCCATATGCCCAAACCCTAATAAAATCCAATTTATCTCTGGCAGCAATATTTGACAATTCCAATTGAGCAAAAGGGAAAGGATTTGTAGTTGTTACTGCCTTTAATGCATCTACTCTCCTATAATGAGGGTCAATTATATTAGGATGCTCATCAATCTTAATTAACTGCAATGATGTTTCCTTGATGGTTATTTTTACTTCATCAGGTGTCCAATCAGGATGCGCTTGTTTTATTAAAGCAGCTACACCTGCAATATGTGGTGCTGACATGCTTGTTCCTGAGATAACGGTGTGCTCGTCATCAACACATTCATTATACTGCCAGGCATCTCTATACTGTGAAGAGCATATATCAATTCCTGGAGCATAGATGTCAGGTTTCAAAAGATTTATATTTTCTCTTATTACTGGTCCCCTTGAACTAAACTCTCCAATATTGTCATATTTGTTAGTGGCTCCTACTGTTATTGCTTTTCTTGATGTTCCTGGACTTGAGATAGTATTTACCTCTGGACCTGAATTTCCTGCAGATACAACTACTATTACACCATTATCTACTACATTATCTATGGCCTGTGATTTAGCATCATCTGGATAGCCAAATCCACCAAGACTTAAACTAATAATATCAGCATGGTCATCAAAATTTCCGTCCTGATTAGGATCAAGCGCCATTTCAATTGCAGAGATTACATTATCTGAATACCCATATCCATATTGATCTAATACCTTGTAGGCATAAAGCTTAGCATCAGGAGCAACACCGCATATTTCCCCTTCATCAAATTCGCAATAAATGCCATCATTATCCTTGTCAATCCCTTTTCCAGCAGCTATTCCAGCAACATGGGTTCCATGTCCATTATCATCTATTGGATTATAATCATAGTTTACAAAATCATAGCCGCCTATTACTTTTGGACAGTTTAAATCATTTAGATTGACTTCTTTAACACATTCTCCTGCAGCACAAAGTTCTGGACAGATTGTTGTTGTTTCTGTCCAAGTACCGTTTTCCAAACAGTACCTTTCATATAGTGTATTTCCGATGCAATAATCCCAAGCTCCGCTTCCATCTGGACAACTAAGAGTTCCCTTAACACAATAGTTTATACCTCCATCATTTTCTATACAGCCGTTTAAATTGATAGTTGGTGGGTCAAAAAAACAAGTTTCATTTTCTTCAGGTCTCGGAAGAGAACAACTTCCAAAATCAGAATGTGTATAGTCAATTCCTGTGTCAATTATGGCAATTGTTACATTTTTTCCAGTGAGGCATTCTTTTCCTGTTTCTGAACAATCATTTCCGTCTTCATCTAATAACCAGACATCATCAGCATTAATCAAAGGAACAGAATCCATTAGTGTTATGTTCACTTCATAATTCGGATAAACTTTCTTTACCTCGTTCATCTGTTTTATTGCCTGGACTTCCTCATCAGAAATGTTCAGGGCAATGCCATTGAACACATCTGTGTATTCTGCCATTATTTTGTTTTCTGTTATGCCTTCAGCTGTAATCATGCCTGTTATGCCTGAGGCTGCTGTTTTGAGTTTCTGTTTGAATGCATCATGCTCTGATTTGATTTTGGATTTCTGCTGTGTTAACCTGGTTTCTTTTTGTGCTTTCAGTGTGTTCAGCTCGCCTTCCTTGAATGCAACATCTATCCATTTCACAAGCTTTGAGCCCAGAACAATGGGGTTTATTATGTTCAGTCCTTCTATCTTTATTTCTTCATACTCCTTCTTGGCTTTTTCTGTTTCTATTCCCTTTTGTTCAATCTCCTTTTCAAGCTCTGCCTTTTTCTCAAGAAACGGTTTTTCTTTGAGCTGGATTATATAGCCGTTGTATGCTGGTCTTTCCTGCTGTTGGTAATCAGTATAAGCTCTAATCATTCCAGAGTTGTCTACATAAAGCTCATCTGTGCCTTGCCTTTGAGCTGCAGATAAAATGGTCTCTGCTGAATCTTCATTTATAACAGCGGGTGGATCGGTTAATTCAACCTTCTCTCCTGTATTATAAGAATTTTTTATTGTTTGCAATTGTAATGTTCCCTGTATTATGCAGTCCTCAGGGCAGTTCAGGTTGTTTTCGCCTGAATCTTCATCACAGGTGTTGTCACCGCATGATGAGGGAGCTGCACAGTCCTCAGGACAGTTGTTTTCTGTTTCACCGAATATTATGTTAGCCCAGTTCTGGCTTGTGTTTCTGTCTGAAGAATACTTTACTTCAGCAACATAGAAATGAAGGCCGGCAATTATTCCGTTTTCTCCTGCGCTGTACAAATAGCCGTCTGTCAGGTTGTTTATGAAGAGCATTACTTCTTTGTTTGTGGTTATTACTGCTT
>JAFCEK010000062.1 GCA_017609225.1 Candidatus Aenigmatarchaeota archaeon
AGGGCAAGCTTCGCTCCCTGTTTAATTATGGGGAGCGTGCTCCCATAAAGAAGTCTGTTTTTGTATTGGTAAACTCCTGCCTAAAGGCAGGAAGGGTTAATTGGGGAAACTAATTTTTCAGTTTCTTTTTTCATAAAGGAAATAGGGGAAATAAATTTTATAAATCTTATCGCAGGGGGTTTTATGTTTTTACAAAAGGGAATTTATGTTTTCAAGAAATTTCTTCAGGGCTCCAAGGGGTATCCTTGCCCCCGCTGCATGCGGATGGCCCCCGCCAGAGCCGCCCAGGGGCTCTGAGGATTTTTCTGCAAGAATATTAAGCTTCAGGTTGGGGTTTCTTGACCGCATTGTTATATCCAGGTGGTTCTCCCTTGTATGAACCGCGAGCCCCAGGGGCTTGTTTGTAACAGTGGCTGCAAACAGTGCAGAAGGACCCCTGAATCCGAACATGGGCAGGTCAAGAACATATCCTGTCTTGCCTGCTGCCTTTGCCTTTCTCTTCACAAGCTCATATATTTCAAACTCCCTCCCAACAGCATTTTTTGCCTCCTCAACCAGACCTTTTATTTCAGAGGGGTTTCTGCCTTCTGCCAGGGCTTTGACTATATTCCTTTTCGCGTCATAGCCGGAAAACCTGTCAGGCTTTATGCCCATCACAAGGGTTGAAACCTCAAAGTATATTGCCCTCATATCCCAGTTTCTCATCCTCTCCTGGACAAATCCTGTATCCTCGGTGTAGTCGCCTATTGCCCCGTAAAGCGCGAGCCATACCCTTTCCCTGGGCAGTGCTTTCTGATAATTTCTGTACACAAGCTCTGATGCGCTTGCCTTTGTGTTGTGAACAAAAAGTCTCATATTTTTTTCAAGCTCTGCCCTGGTTATGTTTTTCGGGAGCGGATGATGGTCAAAGTAAATAACCTCTGCACTGGTTTTTTTCAGGATATCAAGAAACTGCCTTGCAAAGGGCCTGTTCAGGGCGATATCTGCAATAACTATCCTGCCTGAGCGGGTGTTTCTGAAATCCGAGAGGAAGGAAACAGGCTTTGTGAAAAAAATCCTGGAGCCCGGAAATCTGGACAAAAGCAGTGCCCCTGCACATATGCCATCGCAGTCAGAATGGCAGAGAATTGTAGTGCCAGCCATGAATATAATTTGTTTTTGGGATAAATAATGTTTTTTGGGATAGCATTTTGTATTATTACATCTTGCGACATATGCCTGGATTTTCTTCAGAACCCGGCACTCCTGCTTCAGCGCCTGCAGGCATTTTTGCCCAGCAGGAATATCCTTCCCCGCAATCTTCATCGTTTCTGCATATGTCTGATTCCTGTTTGGCATCGCACTGGCTGTCTATGCATACATAAACCAGGGTTGAGGGATCTGGGCATCCCTGGGCAGGGCAGCCTGTGGTGCAGCTGGAATCATACCTGTCCAGAAGATTTCTTAGTGATGATAGATTGGAATTTTTGTTGTGGGCCATGCCGCATACATTGTAACAGCTCGTAAAGCTTTCATTAAAAACGCATTCAGAGGCATTGCTGCACTGCTTCACAGAAATGGTTTCCTGCTCAACCTGGCTTTCCAGATAATCACAGTCCGTATAATCTCCGGACTCAACGCATCTGCTGTTTACACATCTTATGTCTTCTTCACTTGGTGTGGGCTTGCACATTACCTGCATGACCGGGCAGGATGTGCCCGGTGAATCTCCATTATATTCTCTTATTTTTGCCTTTAGTGCTGTTAAATCAGCGTTTTTGTTAACAATCTGATAGCAATACCATTCATGGACAATCTTGCAGTCAGAATCCGCAGTGCAGTAATTTGCCTGGTTTATCAGGGCTGTTATTTCTTCTTTCAGTCTGTTGCAGTCAGTCTCTGCTTCTGTGTCAGTTTCTTGAGGTACTCCATTAACATTGTATTTCACAGCGCATTCAACAATCTTGTTTTTCCAGTCAATCCAGGCAACAGCAAACAGGCCGGAATTTGTATCAGTTATATTAACCCTGTAAAAATCCTTTGCCTGAACTTCTGGCTTGTTGCAATCAGCTGTTATTATGTCCAGAATGGACCGGGATTCTGATGTATTGAAAAACGTAATCCTGACTTCAGCATTGGGGTAATCAGAAAGGAACTGCCGGACAAGGGGGCTGGTTTTTGCTATATCCTCAGGGTTGCTGCCAACACATCCTGAAATTAGAACCAGGGCTGCCAGCAGCATTGCAGTGAATAATTTTTTTCCCATATTTATGTTTTGTTTTCAGAGAATAAATATCAGATTTATAAGAATTTGGGTAAAAACAACGCCTACATCTTCCTGCCTGCCCTGCAGTTTGAGCATGTGCTGGTATTGGGGTCAAAATGCTCAGGGCATACCTGTGCGCCGCACAGTATGCATGTTCTGAGAACAGCCGGCTTGCCGCATATAGAGCATAGTCCTTTCACTTCCATATCAATCACATTCAGTTGTCATACTGTTATTTTTATGCTTTGGTGTTTAAAACCATTTTTTTTGCTTAATAAGCGAAAAATGTAAGGAGGGGAGCAGGGCCCCTGAGGGCCCTGCGAAGCGCTCACAAGTGAGCGCCTACTGGATTGGGGCTTTTTAGAAGTTGCGCATGAATTTATTTCAGAGGTTCGGGTTTGAGATATTTTCCTAATCTTTTAATTAATTTAGCTAAATATCCAATGGAATTTGCAACAAAATCAAAAACCATGTCTGCAGTTTCATCTGAACAAACACCATCATTCAAAACACTATCTGTAACCCTATCACCTCCATAAGGATATGGTGTACGCGGTTTTTCTACCATATGAACCCCAAATTATTATTTAACTACTATATAGTGACATTAAAGCTTTATAAAGCTTTCGGTTGGCTGTATTATGCTGTTTTATTGCAGATAAACTTAATAAAAACCCATATAATAGAATATACATATGCCGGGATGGCTGAGCGGTTAAAAGGCAAAAAAGCATAACCAGAGCGCACGCCTGGAATCATTTCAAGAAGTTCTTGAAAAGGCCTTACAGCGTGTCCCCTCTGGGGTCGGGGGTTCGAAGCTGTGGAAAATCAGAGTGAAAATCCCTCTCCCGGCGTATAAATTATTTAATTTATATTATACCTAAACTATACATATGTATATGAAGAATCAAAAAACGCCCAAAAGCAAAAAACCTGCAAAATCAAGATGCCTTGTACCTGTTTCGCTGCCCCCTGCCCTTGCAGAGGAGATAGATGAGCTTGTAAGGATAGGGAAATTCGGCTCAAGGTCAGAAGCAATACGCTTCGGGGTAAGGCTTGTGTGCATGCTGGAGGGCAAGCTGCATTTAAAAGAACAGGACATATACAGGGAGCTGCTAAGGGGTTAACCCTTTCCGGCATATAATGTTGCCTCCGTATATCCGCCGACTTAAAGTGGCGGTTTTCTTGGCGAGGCAACAGCTGCTGAACCAGAACCATACATCCGCTGTTTGAAAACAATGATTTTCTGGTTCAACATAATCCTGGAATATCAACAGCCTCAAGAGCTCTTAACTGTGCCTCAAAATCATCTGCAATCTCACAAGGCGGCAAAACATAATGTTCCGCATACTCCATTAAAAGTGTTCCAAAACAATCCCCATCCAAAATTTCCAAGTTTGAAGGATGAACATATACTGTAATTATTTTATGATTTTCACCTTGGGGAACCGGTATTTTTAATCTTAGTATATGTTCACCATCATCATTATAATCCCCAAAGATTTCATCTTCTACTCTTCCTATTGGATGTTCCGGAACATGCCTGAATTCCGGATGTTTTGAGTGGTCAACATCTCCAGGACTGAAAGTAAGAACAGCATATCTTCCGCTAATTCCGGGTTCCTGGCCCGGGTTTTCTGCATCCGGATAAACAGTTCCCGGATGTTCGGATTGCGGATCAAATATAATCTTTCCTGTTTCTGCACAAAACAGCATATTCACTACCTCCAAATAATTATTATTCCCGAAAAGAATTTAAAGTTTTGGGATAAAATTCCCACTTTTAAAATAAAACAACAAAAATAAATAAAGGAAAGGGCTTTTTATGCCCTTTATTTCTTTTCTTCTGCCTTTTCCAGGTCAATGCATATTCCTGCTGCAACTGTCTTGCCCATGTCCCTTATTGCAAATTTTGCAAGCTGAGGGAAATCTGACTGTTTTTCAATAGCGATAGGCTGTGTTGGTTCAACCTTTATAACTGCTGCATCTCCTGATTTCAGCATATCAGGGTTCTCTTCAATGGTTGATCCTGTCTTTGGGTC
>JAFCEK010000011.1 GCA_017609225.1 Candidatus Aenigmatarchaeota archaeon
CTTACCTGGAATGTCAGCCCGTTTTTCCTTTTATAAATTTTATTTTCAAAGAAACAGCTTGTATACCAGCTGGTAGCATATAGTTTTAATGTCTCATTTTCAATAATGCCGTTGTCTATGTTATATTTTGTTTTATTATCAAAGTATGCAAAATCATCGTAAGAATCACATATATTGCCAATAGATTTGTTAGTGGAACATGCACCATCAACACAGCCATGAGGACATATTTTTTCTTCAATACTGTAATGTTCTTCTCTGCAATAACCCTCTCTTACTGAACAATAATAAGAATCTTCGGGTGTGCACGAATATACATTTCTGTATCCTATCTTAGCCTCACTTATATACAGGATACATCTGTCTGTAAATTCCCTGGGGCCAAAAGGACCATCAAAGCTGTCTCTTACTGTTCCCTTTACATAATAATTCTTTCCATTGTCTGAATCTGTGCACTTTTTATTTGCTGAAATACATGCACCATCTTTGCATCCGTTTGGGCATTCTCTTGGGTTGCCTGTTGAAGTACCATAACCGTTATTTATGCAAAAATTTTCTCCTACATAACCATAAAATCCGGAATTTTCCGGGTAACAGAAGTCCTCTGCATATACTTCTCCATTATAAAATATAGTTCCCTTTACCCATTTGTTATCTCCATTGTCTGTGTCTATACAGGGTGGCTCTGCAGCTGATGTATAAACAGAACTTAAAAAAACTGCAAATAATATTAAAATTAGAATAAAACTATTTTTCATTAATTAATAATTAGAATTGTGTGTTTTTATTCTTTTTCATGTATTTTTGGTTTTTGCTGCACTTTTTTCTTCTTTATACTCTCAACTTCAGCTGCAATCTTTTCATTTATATGCTTTCCCATTATCCTGCCTTCTGCTGGGAGAATATCCTTTGAAACAGGGATTTCCATGCCAGCATCAACAGCTCCCTTAACTGCTGCATAAATTCTTGAACCTTTGGTTGATGTGTAAAGGCCTGCATCAAGTATTGCACTGGTAATCCTGTTTTTAACTGCCCTGGAGCCGCACAAAAATCCTGTCAGATAGGCAGCCGGCACATTGCCTCTGTGGAATTTCCAGCCAAGCCCTGCAAGCTCTCTGGAATCAGATGATACCATGGTTATGTCCCCTTTTGCATTGTGCTTTACAACCTGGCATATCATATTATTGGAGCTTTTTCTCACTACAAATCTGGGCTTTCCGCTTTTTATGAGCTTTAGTCTTAGGCGGTAATCTGTTTTTCCCTGCCTTCTTCTTTTATGCTGTATGAATCTTGTCTTATTTCTTGCCATTCTTCACACCTTTTGGTTTTTTTGTTCTGGCTGGCTTTTTTTCTTTTTTGGCTGCCTCTTTAAGGAGTTCATGTTCCTTTAGATAAAGCATCAGATGCTTTTTGCTTCTGAAGCTTCCCCCCTTTATCTGAAGATATGTTTTTGTATAGGTCTTGCTGTCTATTCTCCCGGATGCCTTAAGTTCCTTTAAAAATTTTCTGAGTGTTCTTACTGCCTTTATCCAGGATTTTTTCTTTGGGTTTTTTGTCCTTGGGCTTCCTTTTCTGCTCCCAATACCCCTTCTTCTTCCCTTCTTTTTCTGCATCATTCTTTTTCTGGAGTAGAATTTTGAGGTTCCTTTCTTCTGGATTTTCTTTATAATGCCCCTTCTTATAAGATTCCTTATATCCTGCCTTGTCAGTGCCTCCTCAACTTCCTTTACTGACTGTATTTTTACTCTTGAAACTCCGCATTTCAGTATCTTTGCTGCAATTCTTTTCTGGGAAGCAAAGCTCATAACATCACTTTTTATTCGCCAAAGTCCTCAACCTTTAGCTTGAATTCTGAATCCTTTTTTATCTTTTTTCTTTTTTTGAGAATTTCTCTTGCCAGAATCCAGAATACAAGGGCAAGTGCCTTTTTGCCGTTGTTGTTCATTGGTATTATATAGTCAATGTCCTTTACTGTGTTGAATGTGTCTGCCATGGATATTATTGGTATTCTTTTCTTTTTTGCCTCTTTTACTATCTGGTCATCAACCAGAGGGTCAACAATAAACACAACATCCGGCTCGAAAAATTCCTTAAATGAGGGGTTTGTAAGGGTTCCTGGAGGGAATCTCCCTGTTATCGCCCTGGCGCCCACCATTTCAGCAAATTTCTTTATGCCCTGAGCAGCATTTTCCTTTCTTGATGCAACAAGTATCTTTTCAAATCCAGACAAAAAATTTGCAGCTATTTTTATCCTTTCATCAACCTTCTGAAGATTGAAAACAGCAAGGCCGTCATCTCTTATTTTGTAAATAAACTGCTTCATGTAGGGAGTGCATGTTTTCATGCCTATATGTATGCCTGCAGTAAGATAGTCATTCTTCTTTACAAGCATTGTTTCTTTTGAAGCCATGATTCCACCCTAAGTTAATTGGTATGATATTAATTAGTAAAGGTTTATAAAAGTTTAAAGAGGCAAATCTGACATTCTTGCATTTGGTATTTCTTCCCAGAGCTCTATTAATCTGTTATGTTTTGGTATATCTGCTCCTGTGGCGCTTATTTTTATCAGAGGCGCTTCCCATGCCACTGCAAGGTCGGAAAGCCATGTGTCATGGGTTTCCCTTGACCTGTGGGAGGGTATTATTGTTATGCTGTTCCTTTTTGCTATTTCCACAACCCTTTCTGTAAGGTTCAGGCTTCCAATCTGGTTTGGCTTTATTATTATGCCGTTGCTTGAGCTGTTTTTGATGCCTGTACCCAGTCTCTTTGGGTTGGTGCTGTAAATATCATCCCCCACGACAAGTGCCTTTTTTCCAAGCTCTTCTGTAAGGTTTCTGAAGCTTTTAAAATCATTTTCATGAAAGGGGTCCTCAAGATAGTAAATCCTGTATTTTTTTGCTGCCTCCAGAACAAGATTGAAATGCCCCTCCTTCGAGAGGGTTTTTTTCTCTGTTTTGTATTTATAGCCCTTCCCTGTCCAGAAGCTTGAAGCTGCAAAATCTATGCCTATTTTCATGTTATAGTCAGCTGCAATATCAGAGAGAAAATCCAGTGTTTTGAAATTGTCAAGACCTGCCATCCAGGCATTTTCCAGATTCCTGCCAAGCAGGATTTTTTTCTCCTTCAGCTCCTCCCCGATAACCTTCCATGCATCAACAACTATCTTCAATGCCTCAGCAGGGCTTTTTGCCCTTGCTGGAAGCAGAAGGAATTCCTGCCAGTCAGAATGCCCATGATGTTTTCCTCCACCAATCATATTGCTCAGGGGGCAGGGAAACGCTGAGGGGAATCTTCCTGTTATTTTCCATAGCTTGTTCCCTGTTGCCGCCTTTGCTGCTGCTATGCCCAAAGCCAAGGCAAGATTCCCTCCAATATTGCTGAAATTTTCTGTGCCATCCATCCTCAGGAGCATGGCCTCAATTCTTCTCCAGTCATTTTCATCCTTTGCTATGAGCTGGCTTCTGATTTCTGAAAAAACCTGTTTTGCCTTTCTGAATGGAACTGATTTTGCTTCTGCCTTTCCCTTTGATGTTCCGGCTGGCACGTTTGCTGTGTATTCACCGTTTTCTGTAAAAATCTTTACCTCTAATGTTTCATCTCCCCAGAAATTGAAGGATTTGTACAGCTTGATGTTGTGAATCATGTAAAATAATTATCTTCAGAACTTAAAATCTGTTATTTTTTGTCTTTGTTCTCTGTTTTCTTTGCTGCTTCCTCTTTCACATCAAGCGGTATCATGCCTGCATCCCATTCAAGCTTTGCTATATCTATTGGCTTGAGGCTGCCCCTAGGGACATCCACCAGAACAGGAGATCCCTGGGATATCTGCAAAGCCCTGGCTGAGATTATTCTGGTTTTCTCATATCTCGTGTACTTCCTTGGTTCTTTCATAAGCCCATCTTGTTGCATCAAAAATATAAAGTTTTCCTATCCGATATATCTTAGCTGTTCCTTTCCTTTCACAGGTGCCTTTTCTTCCTTTGTTATTTCCATCAGTGCCTTTCTCTGCAGGCTTTCAACCTTCTTTATGAAATGCTCCATTTCTTTTACCCTCTGGTCAAGTTTGCTCATGTCAACCTTTACCTGGAGTATTTTTGTAAGGCTTTTCAGCACAACCTCTGCTGATTTTGGATCAGTAACTATCGGAAAGCCAGATGTTTCGCCCAGAAGGCATGTTCCCTTCATTCCCCTTTCTTTTCCAAGGCCAAGCAGCAATCCGGCCGCTCCCACAATATATCCAACCTTTTCGCCTGCATTGAATTTCACATTAAAGCCCCTGTATTTTTTCAGGAGTTCCTTGTCTGTTACAGCTCCAAGCGTCTGGGGCTCTTCTTCCAGTTCTCCTGTGGCAAGCCCCCCTATAGTGATTATCTCTTTTGTTCCAAACCCCTGCACAAAATCCAGAATTTTTTCAATAACTTCATAATGACCGTTTGGTGAGAGCGCCTGGCAGTCCCCTATCAGGAATATTATGTCCTGCTGCCCCCTTTTCTTTGCCTTCCAGTAATAGAATTCATTCTTCAGCAGATGTATATGGTAGTTTTCATGCAGCATCACAAACGGGAAAAAATGCTCTGAATGAAGCTCTGCAAATTTCTTTGCCTTAAGCTCTTCAATAAGATAGCCAACAGCCACCCTTCCTATGTTTCCAACGCCCGGAAGGCCTTCGATCAGGATAGGGTTTTTAAGCCTTGGCTTCTTTCCTATAAGCTTTATTACTGTCATAAAAGCCCCTCTTATGCTGAACCATAAGGTTCAATGCAGCATTATTTATATATGATTAAGATTATTTAAATACAATTAACTGCGATAGTTGGCCACTAACACTGTGCATGAAGCTGTTCCCCTCACAGATTGCTGCTCCCGTCGTCTAGTCCGGTCAAGGACACGAGGTTCTCGACCTCGTAACCTGGGTTCAAAACAGCTGTTACTGGTTTCAGAAATAGCTGCTGTGACAATCCCAGCGGGAGCGTGCATCTGACTGCTGACACTGTTAAAGAGTTTATTATCACGTAGATGCACAGTTTTAGCTGTCAGCTTTATGGGTCCATGGCTCAGTGGTAGAGCGCCACGCTGATATGCTGGCAGAAACGTGGAGGCCGAGGGTTCGATTCCCTCTGGACCCATATGAGGATAACGATTTCAGTTTAAGACTTTATATGGACCGGCTGGGAATTGAACCCAGAGTCTCAACCTTTTCCGTAATTTAAATGCGAAGGTTGCGTGATACCGTTTCACCACCGGCCCTATATGAATATTTTATTAACCTGTAATTAAAGAAATTAAAATGGTACTTGATATATTCAATATATTCGTTCTGGTTGAAAGCATATGGCTCATTCTGCCTGCATATGCAGGCAATGGACTTGTTCCTATTTTCAGGAAATACTGCAGGCATCCCATTGACGGGGGCAGGCATCTTGGCAAAAACAGGCTGTTCGGTGACGGGAAAACCTGGGAAGGTTTTTTTATTGGCATAATAATTGTGATTTTCATAGCACTGGTTGAACAGCTTGCATTTCCCTTCCTGCCATGGGATATGTCCCCTGTTGCGCTTGTGATTTTTCCCATGAATATGGTAACAGGCATTCTTTTAGGATTTGGAGCAATGCTCGGGGATTTGTTCGGTTCTTTCATAAAAAGAAGGCTTGGAATTGATAGGGGAAGACCAACATTCTTTATAGACCAGGAGTTTTTTGTGATTTTTGCCCTGCTGTTTGCTGGAACAGCAAGCTTTATAAAATATCAATGGATAATATTTCTTTTAATTATCACGCCAATAATTCACTGGATTGCAAACCTGATAGGATATTTTCTGGGGGTTACAAGAAGGCCCTGGTAAAATACTGCCAGGGTTGTGTGGTAAATGAATGGGATTATATGCTAAAGGTTATTGTGTTTGACTTGTGGAATACGCTTGCCTATAATAACAGAAATGAGCTGAATCCAATGCTTCAGCTTATGAAACGGGTAGGGTTTAAATCAGATTCCTACAAGAAACTGGAAAATGCATTTATGAGGAAAAGGTTTCCAAGTGTAATTGAGGCTGTGAAAAGCGTCTGCAGGGAACTTGGCATAGAGGCCAGCAATGAATTGGTAAGGGATCTGCTGGATATATGGGACCTCTCCAAGTTTCATTTTGAATTTTTTCCTGATGTAATTCCGGTCCTGAAAAAGCTCAGGGAAAAATACAGGATAGGCCTTATATCCAATACAGACTGCTTTTCTGTAAGGGATTTTTTCCTGAGGGGATATAAAAAATATTTTGATGCTGTGGTTTTTTCATATGAAGCCGGACTAATAAAGCCGGATTCCAAGATTTTCAGGCTGGTATTGAAGAATATGGATGCTGAACCAGAGGAGGCTGTAATGGTTGGTGATAATCTGAAGGATGATGTGCTGGCAGCAAAAAAACTTGGGATGAAGGCTGTTCTGATAAAAAGAAATCCAAAGGAATTCAATTTCTCTCCAAGCTGGATTGAAAAGGGAAGCTATCCTGATACCATACACAGCTTAAAAGAACTTGAAAGGTTTCTATAAGTCCAGGGCTTTTTTGAGCTGGGAAAAAACATCTTCAATGCACTTCTCCCCGTCTATTACAGTCCATTTTGAGAGGAAATTCCTTTCTGCAAGCATATCATAGAAACCCGAAACCTTATGAAGAAAGGCTTTGTTGGATTCAAACCTGTCCAGCTTTCCTTCTTTTTCTATTGCCTTTCTTTTCATGCCTGTTTCAGGCATGATTTTAAGATACATCACAATATCCGGCTTTGGTATGCTGAATATGTTTACAAACTGCTCTGCATTTTCCATGGGGAATCCCTTTGCTCCCTGATATGCAGCTGTTGTTGTAATATATCTGTCAGCTATAATCCATTTGCCATCCTCAAGCACCCTTTCTATCTTTTCCTTGTCCTTGAGCATATCGCCTGCATAAAGAATGAACTGTATTTCCACAGGAAGGCTGGCTTTTCCATGAAGGAATTCATTTATGAATTTGCCTATCGGGTTCCGGTAATCAGGATAGGACAAAAGCAAAACGCTGTTTCCATGGTTTTCAAGAAATTTTTTCAGGAGCATGCTTTGCGTTTTTTTTCCTGCACCATCAATCCCGTCAATAACAACAAATTTTCCCCTGTCCATAGAATATATTTGGAGAAATAATATTTATTTGGTCTGTGGAGGGGAGCGCATTGCCTCCATAACTATTGGAACCATTTTTTCAGGACCGCCTGTAACCCTTACTTCTTTCAAAAGCCCTTTCTTCCTGTAATATTCTATAAGCGGCGCTGTTTGTTTTTTGTATACCTCCAGCCTTTCCCTTACTGTTTCCTCTTTATCATCATCCCTCTGGTAAAGCTCTCCGCCGCATTTGTCGCATTTTCCTGGAACCTTTGGCAGTATTGGGGGCATTTTTATGCCTTCCCTGTCTATGTCTGCAAGGTTGTATATCTCTCCGCATTTCCTGCACTGCCTTCTTGCTGATATCTTTTCTATAAGAAACTCATCCTTAAGCAAAAGATTTATAACAACATCTATTTTCACTATCTTCTCCAGCGCCTCTGCCTGGGGTATTGTTCTGGGAAAGCCGTCAAGGATAAAGCCATTCTCGCAGTCCTTTTCCCTGATTCTTTTTTCGAGCATGTCTATAACAAGCTCATCCGGCACAAGCTCTCCTCTGTCCATGTATTCCTTTGCCTTGAGACCAAGCTCTGTTTTTTTCTTGACTTCCTCCCTGAGCAGGTCGCCTGTTGATATATGCGCTATCCCCATCTGCGGGGATATTCTTGAAGCATAGGTTCCCTTTCCAACTCCAGGAGGTCCAAGGAATATTGCCTTCATAGTTACACCAAAATTTGTTAATAATTGGGGCAGCAAATATAAATTTTTTAAATATCCTGTCTTATGGTTTTTTCTGTATTGAAGAACAAATTAATAATAAAAATTTTGAACAAAGGCAAATGAACTGCATAAGCTGTGTCAAGTTTTCTGAGGGTGACAGCATGAGAGCGCTGAAGGAACAATTTTTCTGGCTCTAATTTGTTATAATTATGTAACTGAATAGTAGTAATTATAGAAAGATTTATTAATAGTATTGTTAAATATCACATAAAGGTGTAAAAATGACGGATCTTCAGGCTTTTAATTCAGTGGATGAGGCACTTATGGATAGCGCTAAGATTGTTAAACCTCTTTATTATATAGAACCTGTTAATGGAGAATACCAAAAAGAAGAATTCTTAGCTGGCAGGAAACAGAATCCTTGTTTTTTGTATAAAGATTTGGAATATGACCCCAAGAAGGTTGCACAGAGATTGGAATCAATTGAAATACCGGATGATGAATTGGGTGAGATTTTTGAAAGGAAGAAAAGAGATGTTTTGCTTGAAAATACAATAATTGCAAATAGAGGTGATGAGGATAAGGTCAGAGAAGCTACGAGTATGATCCATGGTGTTCCAAGCGAACAGCTTGTAGCATATGCTGATGAATTGTTAAGAGAAATTCCAAATACAGAAGCTGATAAAGTTGAGCCGGCAGAAAAGATTAAAATAGGTTTGGAAGATGCCTTATGTGAGTATGGTCTTAAAGATTGGGTTGTTGAATTCTCAGACAAAAGATTAACAACGGTTTATCATGCCGAAAAGAAAATCACTGTTTGCAGAGATAGAAAATTTGCTAAGATTGATACTGAAAGATTAAAAGTTCATGAGGTGGGGGTTCATGTTTTAAGAGCCGAAAATGGTTATGAACAATCTCTTAAAATATTTGCATTAGGACTGCCCGGATATCTGCCAACTGAAGAAGGGCTGACTTCATATTTTGAAGAAATAACAGGCAATAAAAATGAAGAAACAATGAGGGATTATGCAGCAAGGGTTATTGCTGTGGATTCTGTGTGTCAAGGTTTGAATTTCAGGGAAACCTTTGATAGGTTAAAGGGTTATGATTTAACTGATGACCAGGCATGGAACTTGTCAGTTAGGGCTCACAGGGGAGGGGGTTATATCAAGGACCATGTTTATCTGGATGGCTATATAAGAGTTAAGGAATTTGCAGAAAAGGATGGTGATTTTGATACGCTGTATGTAGGCAAAATAGGGATTGGAGATTTGCAGCTGGTCAGAAAACTGTTGCATGAAGGGGTTCTTAGAGAAGCAAAATATAAGCCCCGATTTGTTAAATAGGTTTCTGCTTTATATTTGGAGCAGCTTGTTATGAGTATAATTGGATGAAAAGAAGGATATAAGGTGGAATTAAGCATAACACCAAACAATTTTTTACTCGCATAACTTCTTAATCTTTTCTCAAGGAAATTTCTGCTTTCCTTTGCAGAACAAGAAACTGTTATTTTTTTGTTTTCAGAAACTGGGCAAGCAGGGCTGCCAGCTGTATGTCTTCTGAGCCGCCCTGGTTTATCCTGAATTCAAACTCACCTGTTTTTTCTATAAGCTCCAGCTTTGCCTTTTCCGGGATTTCAAGGCTGAAAATCTCCCTGTGTATTGCCTTTATTATATCCTGACCTGAAAGGCCCTGATGGTAAAGGAGATTGTCAAGTATTTTTTTTGCATCAGAGAATTTGCCTGAGAGTGCAGAGTCAAGCATATTTCTCACATCTTCAGGCCTTGCCTGGGATGCAACCTCATACACTGTTTCCCTGCTGATGGTTCCAAGTGCTGCAGATGCCTGAAGCAGGTTTGTTGCCTTCCTTAAATCCCCTTCTGAAATCTCATACACTGCCTTAAGGCCGTCCTGGGATGCATTAAGGCCTTCACCCTTAACTATTCTGCTGAGATATTCCATAACCTGCTGCTCTGTAAGCGGCTTTAATCTGAACACAGCTGTCCTGCTTTGTATGGGCTCTATTATCTTGCTGCTGTAATTTGCAGAGAGAATAAACCTGCAGACAGAAGAGAATTTTTCCATTGTTCTTCTGAGCGCCTGCTGCGCCTCAGGTGTGAGAGAATCGCTTTCATCAAGAAATATTATTTTGAATTTTGCATCAAGCGGCTTTGTCTGGGCAAAATCCTTTATTCTTCCCCTGACAATATCTATCCCTCTCTGGTCGCTGGCATTTGTTTCCTGGAAATTTTCCTTCCAGTGCTTTCCGAAAAGTTCTTTTGCTATGCACAGGGCAAGCGTGGTTTTTCCTATGCCTGCAGGACCTGCGAAAAGCATATTCGGGATGGAGCCCTGACTGACCCATGCCTTCAGCCTTTCAACAACATGACTCTGCCCTATAACATTGTCAAGTGTTTCAGGCCTGTATTTCTCTGTCCATACCTGCTCGCTTTGTTCCATGTTAATCTCTTATATTAGTTATTTAAATTATAAAAGTGCTGGATATGATAATCGCCATCAGCGGGACTCCGGGAACAGGAAAAACAGAAGTAGCAAGGCTTCTTGCTGAAAGGCTTGGCTTCAGGCTCCTTGACTTAAATAAACTTGCAGAAAGCAAGGACCTTTATGCAGGCTATGATGAGAAGAGGGACTGCAGGGTTGTGGATGTGGACAGGGTTGCAGAGGAGATTAAAAAAATAAAAGAAGATGTTGTGATAGAAAGCCATTATGCACATGACATACCATGCGATTTTGCTGTTATGCTCAGAACAAATCCCGGTGAGCTAAGGGAGAGGCTGAAAAAAAAGGGCTGGAAAAGGGAAAAGATAGAGGAGAATGTTCTGTCAGAGATAATGGAGGTATGCCTGACAGAGGCCCTGGAACTTGGCAGAAAGGTGATAGAGATTGACACAACAGGGAAAAACCCGGAAGCTGTGGTTAAGGAGATAATGAAGAAAATAAATATACATGGAGCTGCTGGCCGCAATTCATGATATGATATTCTCAAGATGCTGGAAATAACATATATATTATTTTATTCCCTAAAACCAAGAATATATTGGACAACAGCCGGTGAAGCATGTTTAATACAGCTGTTCTTCTGGGAACGCTTACAGGTATTTTTCTACTCATAGGTTTTGTTATAGGCGGTTTTTTTGGGATTACCATAGCGCTTGTTATTGCTGTTTTGATAAATTTCATTTCCTACTGGTACTCTGACAGGATTGTGCTTGGCATTTACAGGGCAAGGCCATCAAAAAACCCCAGCCTGAACCGCAGGGTGGAAGAGCTTGCAAGGGAAGCGAAAATACCAAAGCCAAGGGTTTATACTATACGAACAGAGATACCCAATGCATTTGCCACAGGGAGAAATCCAAGGAATGCTGCCATATGCCTTACAGAAGGCCTGTTTGAACTTGAAAATGATGAGCTGGATGCTGTTATAGCGCATGAGCTGGGGCATATAAAAAACAGGGATATACTGGTTTCAACGCTGGCTGCCACAATTGCAGGTGCAATAGCATACCTTGCCCAGATAGGTTACTGGAGCATGTTTCTTGGCGCAGGAAACAGGAGAGGTGAGGGCAATATACTTGCCCTGCTTATGATGGTTATACTTGCACCCATAGCAGCCCTGCTTATAAGGCTTGCAATATCAAGGTCAATGGAGTTCAGGGCTGACAGAACAGGCGCGCTGATAACAAAAAAGCCGCATGCGCTTGCATCAGCGCTGAGAAAAATTTCAGAATTTTCAAGGGAACATCCCCTGAAGGGTTCATCAGCAACATCGCATATGTGGATAGTCAATCCCTTCCGGAAGGACTGGTTTAATAGCCTTTTTTCCACGCACCCGCCTGTAGAAAAGAGGATTGAAAGGCTTGAGGAGATAAAGATTGAATGAGCAGCATAATACAGAAGCTGGTCGGGCTTGGTGTTGACCTCAGCACAAAGAAAGCCATGAAAAGCGCATTAAAAATGCTTGGCATAAAACCGGAGAATGTTGACAAGCTGTACATTGAGCTGAAAAACAGTATACACAGGGATGATTTTCTGAAAACAGAACCAAAAAACAGGATACTGTTTCTTCCGCAATGCCTAAGGGGCAGGAACTGCAGGGCAAAGCTTGGAAAGAAAGGTTATGAATGCATGATGTGCGGCGGATGCAAGATATACAAAATAAAAAAAGAGCTTGAGCCTCTTGGATACAGGATATTTATTGTGCCTGGCGGCTCAATGGTTTCAAAGATAATAAAGAAGGAAAAACCCGGGGCTGCTGTTGGCGTTGCATGCATGAAAGAGCTTTTGCTTTCATGCGAAGAGGAGTTTAAAATACCCATACAGGGGGTGGAGCTTCTCAGGGATGGCTGTATAAACACGGATGTTGATATTGGAGAGGTTCTGAAGATTGCAAACGGCCATAGAAAAACAGGAAAGGGTAAAGTTTAATAAATACATCTGTTTGATTATTTAAAGGGCCGGGATGGCAGAAAGGGAGCTTCGCTTTGGATGCGCTCTTCTCTGCATTGGCTAATGCACCCGCCTTGAGCTTCTCGATGATTGATTGGCTTGACTCTGAAACGGCGGAAATGTGGAGTAAGCACAGAGCATAGCGGTTAATGCCGCGGCTCTGGAATGAGAAAGCGGGCGCCCGGAAGGGCTTGCAGGTTCGAAATCAGGCTTTTCCCTCAGGGCAAAAATCTGGGGACCTCCGGATGAAAATCCTGCTCCCGGCGTGCTTTGGGCAGCTTGCCTGCACAGCTGTCCATTTATCTTATTCTTTTCGGTTTTTCTCCTGTTAGATCAAAAATAGTGGAAGGCTTTCCCGAGAGGATGCCGCCGTCTATTATGAAATCTATGCTGTTTTTTATTTTTTCCGGAACATCCTGAACAGAGCTTATTGTGCTGTCGCCTGATATGTTTGCAGAGGTGGTTACAAATGGTTTCCCTGTTTCCTGTATTATGTTTGTAAGCGGATGGTATGGAATCCTTACGCCAAGCGTCCAGTCAATGCTTGCTGCAGACAGAAATGTCTGCCTTTTTTTCTTGAAAATCAGGGTATATGGCCCTGGAAGTTTTTTCATGTATTCCTCATTTACAAAAAGGTTTTTTCTTATCCATTCCTTTGAAGGTGCTATAACGGAAAAGGGGTGGTTGGTTCCCTTTATTTCCCTTATTTTTTTTACAGAGACTGCATTAAAGGCATCGCATCCCAGGCCATATACAGTGTCAGTTGGGTATACGAACATGCTTCCCTTTATTATTTCCTGCTTTATTTTTTCCTGGAGTTTTTCGTTTCTTAATATCTCATCAAGCATTATTTTTTTCATGGTTTCTTATTTATTTTGGAAAACATGATTAATATATTATGGTTATGAAGCGGAAGGCATGGCTCAGCAGGCCAAAAACCCCTGAAGAAATAAAAAACATAAAAAAAGCTGTGGATATAAGCAGGAAGGTGTTTCTGGAAATCATGCCGTTCGGAAAAACAGAAAAAGAGGTTGCCGGGGAGATAAGAAAAAGCATATTAAAACATGGCGCAAGACCTTCATTTAAACCAATTGTTGCCTCCGGAAAGGGCTCTGTTACAGTTCATCACAAGCCGGGAAGAAGGATAATAAGGGACAGCCAGCCGCTTATAATTGACCTTGGCGCAAAATTCCGCGGACAATGCGCGGATATAACAAGGATGTATATACCTGACAGGAGAGCCGGGAAGATTTACAGCTGTGTTAAAAACATGCAAAAGGCCTGCATAAGAAAGCTTAAGCCAGGGATATCATTCAGTGATATCAATGAACTTTACATGGCCATGATGAAGAAGAAGGGATATAAAGTAATGCATGGGATAGGGCATGGGCTTGGCTTTCATATACATGAGAGGATAGAAACATTAAGCCCCGGCATTGTTCTTACAATAGAGCCCGGGGTGTACATAAAAAACTATGCAGGATTCAGAATTGAAGATGTTGTTTTGATAAAAAGGAATTGTGTGGAGGTTTTGTCAGCATCTATTCCGCAGGTGCTGCGGTTTCCTGTTCTGTAGGTGCCTCTTCTGGCTGTGTTTCTGCTCCCTCTGCCGGTGTTTCTTCCTCCACAGGTGCTGAGATGTGTTTTATTATCACCACATCCCCTATTGCCTCAACCATCGGGAATGGTATTATCAGCCCCTTTTTGTTTCCAAGCATTCTGGATATGTATGAGCCCTTTACAGCCCTGACAATAAGTGACCTCAGCTTGAATCTCTTAAGGTCGCATTCAACATCCTCCACCTTTCCGCAGTAAAGCCCATTATTGGTGAAAACATCTTTTGCCCATGTTTCAGAAACTGAAGCAATTTGAATCGCCATATATAATCCCTCCGATTTTTTTTACATCATGTTTTCCTGTAAGCAAAGCTTAATAACATTAATATAAAAGTAATATTTATAAACCTTTGCGCTTTGAAAATGTTAATCTGAATGTATTCAATGTCAGAGGTTTATAATGCCGGGATGGCCGAGCGGTTAAGGCGCAGAGCCTTGAAATAAGGCGCGCAAGTTTGCTAAACCTGTGGGCTTTGCCCTCCTGGGTTCGAAACACAGCTTTTTAGAGCTGCCGCTTCTGCAAAAGCTGTGGAGTAAAAACCACTGCAAAAGAAACGGAAATCCCAGTCCCGGCGTTTGGTATTTGTCAGATTTATGCGCCATCCGGGATATTCGGATACTGAATATTTTCAGTATTCAATCGAACCCGGATCTCAGGCTTGGGAAGCCCGTGTCCTGCCACTAGACTAATGGCGCATGGATTTATTTTTTATATATACATTCTAATTAAAAATATTCACTATGCATGGCTATACAGGCTGGATACAGCCGTCTAAGGCTTCGGAGGAGAATGACGGCTTACATAGGTTGGGTATAGCCGTCTAAGGCTTTATATGGGCCGGTGGTCTAGCGGCTATGAAGCTGTTATGCTTCCGGACAGCTTTGCAAACGCTGCCCTTACACCAGACTGACTGCTAATATTGATTAATCAAGCAGTCTCTGCAGGTGAGGCAGAGATCGCAGGTTCAATTCCTGCCCGGCCCATTCATGCTAGCTTTCAGGTATGATTTTACGGGCCAGTAGATCAACGGTAGCAGTCTTCAGATATGAGAAGATGCTGTGAAAGATCGCCACCTCGGCATACCTGCAGGGCTTTGAATCTCTGCAGGTTCTTAATGGTGGAGGCTGGGGGTTCAAAAAACTGACCGCTGCTGCAGACTGGAAAAGCGGTTCCTGGTTTGGCATTCCCCCCTGGTCCATAAAAACATTAAACTGTTTGCTGGTGTGTGATTGGATGATTAAGGCAATTGTATATGACTGGGATGACACGCTTGTGGGAACCTTTCAGGCAACCATAAAGAAGCTTCTGGAATTTTCCAGGAGCATGGGATTTGAAAAAACAAGGGCTGAGATTGCAAGGCACTGGGGAAAGCCATGGGAGTTTTTTGTGCAGAGCGTATGGCCAGGGGTTGAATTGAAAAAAATTACAGAAAGGTATTCTTTGCTTGTTGGAAACACAAAACCGCTTCCCTTAAAGGGTGTAAAGGATATTGTAACAGGGAACAGCAGGTATATTCAGGGTATTTTCTCCGGAAGGGACAGGGAATCCCTTCAAAGGAAAATCATGGAGGCAGGGTTTAAGCCGGAATGGTTCAGCTTTATTGAAACAGTCGGGAAAAGCGGCAGGTATTCAAAGGCTGACCCTGAATCCTTTGGCCGCGTTGTTGAAAATCTTGAAAAATTAGGTATAAAACCGGAAGAAACAGTCTATGTTGATGACTCTGTTTACGGGCTGTCAGCATCCAGGATTGGCTTTGTTTTTGTTGCTGTTCTGACAGGTCCGCACACAAGAGATATGTTTGTCAGGCATGACCTGCCTGAAGACAGGATTTTAAATTCTGTTGCCGAGCTGCCCGGGTTTTTGAGGAGATATGATAAAAAACATACTGGATAGGCTGAAGCATGAAAACATGCTGGAAGGCATTGAGATTGTTATTGAGGACAGGAGTGGAGGCAGGAAAATCATTTATGGCAGGGATATTACCGGGTTTGACAGGTCAAGGGTTTTTTTCGCCGGAGGTGAAACAGGATATGAGAGATTTTCTGTTTCCCTTGACAGTGTTATGGAAATAAGGATTAAGGGAAAGCCTGTCTTTATGAAAAAAAGGCAGATAAAAAGAATATATCCGAAAAAGTGATAAAATGGTTTATAACACATTAAGCAAACTGAAATGGACAGATGGGCTTGGGGATTGTGAAATCATTATTCTTCACAGGGGAGCTCCTGGCAACAGGAAAGTTATATCCGGGAAAAGCATAACACAGGTGAAAAAAAGCTATTTTTATTACAGGGAGGGAAAAGATGAAATCTTTATTCCGCTACACAGGATTCTGGAAATCAGGAAAGGGGGGAAAATTATCTGGAAAAGAAAATCAGCAGGCATGTGCTAAAGCATATGCCTCTCTCCCCTTTTCGGGGCAAATGCATTGAACCCTGTTTCTTTCAGCTCTTCTGCAAATTCCTGTGTTCTCTCCCCATGAACCAGAAAAACCTTTTCAGGGCTTGTTTTCTTCAGGAATTTTATAATCCCGCTTCTGCCGCAGTGCGCAGAGAAATCCAGAAACTCTATTCGCATTTTTGGCTTTACATCAATATCCCCGTAAATATATCTGCCTGTATCAAGCAGTGTTCTTCCCACTGTTCCCGGCACCTGGAATCCCGAAAGTATCATTGTGCAGTCCTCCCTGCTGTATAATCTTTTTATGTAATAGTTTATCGGGCCTCCGTTAAGCATTCCTGCTGTTGCTATCACTATGCATGGGCTTTCAAACACATTTTTTCTTTGCTTTGCTCTTCTTATTTTTCTTACCTGGCTGAATGCCTTCTGAAGTTTCTTGAAATCCTTCACTGATTTTCTTTTCTGAAGTATTATCCTGGTTGCATCCAGGCCCATGCCGTCCATATACACAGGGAATCCAAGTTCAGAAACTATAAGAAGCAGTTCCTGCGTTCTGCCCACAGCAAAACATGGAAGCAGCACGATACCATTGTTGTAAATCGTGTTTTGTATCATTTTTTTCAGCGTGTCCTCAAGTTTTTTCCTGTCCGGATGGTCCTTGTAGGAGTATGTTGACTCGCATATGACAGCATCAATGTCCCTGAAATCTGTAAATGCCTTTTTCATAAGCCTTGTCTCCTCAAATTTTATGTCTCCTGTGTACAGTATTCTCTTTCCTCCTGTTTCAGCGAGAATGGATGCAGAACCCGGGACATGCCCTGCATCAAAAAATTCAAGCATGCCTGAATCCAGCCTTATTTTTTTGTTGAAACCGGCATTTTTTGACCTGGACTGCATTTTCTGTATATCCTGCGCATTAAAGAACGGCTCTATGCCCTTGAGCTTCATTACCTTTATGCTGTCCTTAAGCAGCAGATCGCAAAGCGCAAAAGTGGCTGGAAGCGCATAAACATTTTTGTTGTAGCCCTTCCTGTAAAGTGCAGGCACATTGCCTGAATGGTCCAGATGCGCATGGGAAATTACTACAGCATCCACTGGCTTTTTTGGTTCAAGAGGAACATCAAGTGTCTGCACATTTATTCCATAATCAAGAAGCAGGTTCTCCTTTTCTGCCTCCAGGAAAACAGCAGCCCTGCCAACCTCCCGGCAGCTGCCCAGAAAATTTATCTCAACCATTAATATTATTTGCAATGAAAATAATATATATGGGCTATGAAGATTATGTAAATCTCGGATACAGGCCTGGCAAAAATGATCTTGTTTGCGAGTTCTCTGTTGAGCCGGACATGGGACTGTCTGTACGTGAGGCTGCAGGAAGGGTTGCAGCAGAAAGCTCTACAGGAACATGGGTTGATGTTACAACAAGCAATCCCTATGTAAATAAAATCAGTGCAAAGGTTTTTTATATAAAGGGCAGAATCATCAGGATTGCATATCCTCTGGAACTATTTGAGCCTGATAATGTTCCCCAGATATTGAGCAGTATTGCAGGCAATATTTTCGGAATGAAGGATATAAGGAACCTCAGGCTTGAAGATGTTGATCTGCCTCCAAAGATTATAAAAAGCTTCAGGGGACCGGAATTCGGCATTCATGGTGTCAGGAAGCTTCTGGGTGTGAAAAAGAGGCCTCTGCTTGGAACAATAATAAAGCCCAAGCTCGGTCTGAAAACAAAGGACCATGCAGAGGTTGCCTATCAGGCATGGGTTGGCGGCTGTGATATTGTAAAGGATGATGAAAACCTGTCAAATCAGGCATTCAATCCTTTCAGGGAAAGGGTAAGGGAAACCCTGAAAATGAGAGACAAAGCGGAAAGGGAAACAGGTGAAAGAAAAATGTATATGCCGAATGTAACCGCTGAAACAGGGGAAATGCTGAAAAGGGCTGAGTTTGTGAAAAGGCAGGGCGGGGAATATGTTATGCTGGATATATTAACAGCTGGATGGAGCGCCCTCCAGGCACTGAGGAATGCAAACCTCGGGCTGGTAATCCATGCGCACAGGGCAATGCATGCAGCAATTACAAGAAACAAAAGGCATGGCATAAGCATGCTTGCTATTGCAAAATTTGCAAGGCTTATAGGGGTTGACCAGCTTCATATAGGAACTGTTGTAGGTAAAATGGAAGGCGGCAAAGAAGAGATAACAGAAATAGAAGGGGAGATTGAAAGGAAAATTATACAGCCGGACAGAAATAATCATGTGCTGGCTGAAAACTGGCTGCATATAAAGCCTGTGTTTGCTGTTTGCTCAGGGGGCCTGGCTCCAGTGCATGTTCCCAGACTTGTCAGGATGCTGGGTAGGGATATCATAATACAGATGGGTGGTGGCATCCATGGCAATCCGGAAGGTACAGAGGCCGGCGCAAGGGAAGCAAGGAAAGCTGTTGAGAGGTTCGCCTAAAAATACTTCTTTGCCTGATTTTCAAAAATCTTCCATGTCCTGAAATCAAGGGCACTGGGGTTTTGTTTTTTTATAAGCTCTATGGTTTCCTGGTCTATTTTAAGTGGATTATTCCCTGTAATATATCCTATGTCCTTGCATACAAATTTGCCTGCATTTACAGCGCAGTCGCAGAATTCTGTTATGTTCCTTGCCACAGTTATATACTCTACCTGCTTGTTTTCAAAAAGGGACAGTGCTGCCCTGGCAGCCTTTGCGAAAAGCTCAAAGCTTTTTTCCTTGGAATTTTCCACTGCGCTCATGGCGCCTGTTGTGCATGCCTTTATGCATCTGCTGCATCCTGTGCAGTTCTTTAAATCTATTTCTATTCTGCCCTTTTCCAGCATTATGAAATTGTTTGGGCAGGCATCAACGCATGCACCGCATTTTATGCATCTGGCTTCATCATAAACCGGTGCTCCCGGGGCATGTATTTTTCGTTTTCCTTCCTTGTTTACACAGCCCATTCCAAGATTTTTTATTGCCCCACCAAATGCGGTTATGCTGTGCCCTGTTGCATGTGTCAGCAGCATGAGGGCATCTGCCTCTG
>JAFCEK010000012.1 GCA_017609225.1 Candidatus Aenigmatarchaeota archaeon
CCTTGTGCCAATGCACTGACAGCTGCAGTTCTGGCAGATGAAAACATAACATGTGCAAGCTGGAACTACACAGAGGGCATAATCAAAGAGGTTACCGGTGCATTCACAGATGGTTCAAAGGCACTGGTTGTGGCAGGAACAACAGCAACAGACACAAGGAACTTAGCAGCCAAGGTAATGCAGGGTACCATGTCATACGAAGTTTAAAAAAGAAAGGCTTAACAGCTTTTCTTCCCTTTTTTCTTTTTTATTTTAGCTTTCCAGTCCTGAGAATATGTATTTATTTAATAACCGCTGCTTAAGCGGATTGCTCTGATGCTGTTTCAGTTTCCTCTGGTTTTCCGGGTTTCATTTTCTTTAATATTATTCTGTTTTCTCTCCCTGAGATTGGCTCTGTATCAACTATGCCTCTTTCCTTCAGGTTTTTTACCAGCCTTGAAACCTTTGCCTTGGAAAAATCTGCCTCTCTCACAATAATCTTTTGCCCTGTACTGCCTCCATGCTTCTTGAGTATGTCTATAACCTTTCTTTCTTCCCTGTTCAGCACAGAGGCTATCACATCCATCTCACCTTCTGTTGTTTTGGGGGCAGAGGTTTTTCTTATGTAAACAGCTATTCCTATCATTGTGGCTATGACTATGACTGTAAGAACAACAATAATGTAATTGGATATATTATCTATAATGCCCGGCATTATGTACAGCACAGAAAATTCCAGATTGTCTGTTTGCGTTATGTTTTCTATGTTCCAGTAAACCATTATATGTTTTCCGTCAGTTGTGGTTTTGCCTGTGCTGGGATAGTATGACTCGTTTGCTACTGGTTCTGAGAGGATACCGTTTTTCGGAAGCTGTACTATTGTAAAAACCCTTTTCACTGGCACTGAAATGCCATAATTTACTGCAAACCTGTATTTATTGCTGATTTTTTCTATTCCTTCATCTGTTTTGAATTTCAGTGTCATGGTGTTTTTGTTTTTTTCCATTCCTGTAAAGTCGCATGATATGCTGTTTCCTGCTTCTCCCTCATTAATCCTGCAGCTGGTAAAGGGGAAATTGCTGGACCATGTGAGATTGTATACCCTAAATCCCAGGTTGTAATCCATATGTGTCACAGGCGAGTCAAATTTAAATGTTATTGAGTTTGAAACCACCATATCCTCATCTATTGTTGCCTCAATGCCATAATATTCAAGTTCCAGTGCGCTGGCAGAGACAGCAAAAGCTGAGGAAAAGAGGAATAAGATGCAAAACATGACTGCAAACCGTTTCATTCAACAGCACCCTGTTTCTTATGTGAAACAATCACTACCTTTATTAATTATGTTTATATTTAATAAAATTGTGAAACAATTCTGATGATACAATGAAAGAGTTAATTCCGCATATAAAGAGAATAAGCGAAAAAATCAGGGAAGCAGAAACAAACAGAAGAAGGCTTGCTGAATTTTTGCTGAAAAATGATTTTCATGTGGAACTTGTCCGGAAGCTGAAGCCTGATGTCCTGGACAAAACGAAAATAGCTGGTGTTGACGGGGGAATCGTGAAAAAAAGCCTTCATGGCTTTGACTGCATGCTTGTAAGGGCTGTAGGTGTGTGTTTTGAATATGAGAACGGCAGGATAAAAAATGTTTCATATTTTCCCGGCAGGCTTCCTTCTCCGGAGGCGCATGTTATAGAAGCATTGTCAGATCTGGACTGGGCATACTGTTCATCAATAAGAAGGCAGGCAGCTGAGATAAAAACAGCAACAGCATGCATGGAAAAATTCAGGCCTGACTTTCTGCTTCTGGACGGGCTTGTTGTGCCGCATTATTCTGACAGGCCGTCCAGATCGCTGAATTCCTATGCTGAATACAAGAATCTGACAGGATTGTACAAAAAACTTTTTGGCATGGCCGAGGATATGAATGTTGTTCTGGCTGGCATTGTTGAGGATTCCAGAAGCACTGCCTTCTGCAGCATTATAAAAAATGAGATGCTGCCGAAACTTGAAGGTAAAACAACAGGCAATGCAGCAGATATTCTTGACAGAACAAGGGATACCAATATCCTTTTTCTCCTCCTCAAAAGAGGGGAGAGAAGCATGGTTTTCAATTATTCCAAAAACCCGGATGAACACAGAATACTTAAGGATTTTCCGGAACATTCAAGGAAAATCCAGAGCTTCTATCTTAAAACAGCCAGATGGGACAGACCAATAAGAGTTGATTTTCTTTCCAGGGAGAATCCGGAAAGCGAAGCTGACAGAATTGGTTCTGTGCTGCTTTCTGTTTCCGGCCAGCATTCAGGTTATGGCATACCGGCTCCCATTATAGTTGCTGACAGCATTGCAAAACTTTCAGGCTCTGAGATGGACAGCTTTTATTCCCAGGTAATAAGATTTGCAGGCAACATACCAAGCGCTATGCAGCTTAGAAGAGAACTCAGGCCGTTCTAATTGTTTCATCATTAAGGCATTTATTCAATTTAAGCTGTGAGCATAAAAATAAATTGGAGATGCTGTTTATGGCCAGAAGCTCTTGCAGAAAAACCGGAAATCAGAAAATAGGAATTGAAAGGATTAAAAGGCTTTTTGCTCTTGCGGATTCAAGCTTTAAGAAAAACCCTGAGCTGTCTGACAGGTATGTGCAGCTTGCAAGAAAAATCGGAATGAGATACAATATAAGAATTCCGAGGGAACTCAAAAGAAAGATATGTGCAAAATGCCATAAATACATGGTTCCCGGTGTAAGCTGCACCATAAGAATAAAATCCGGCCAGAAAAATATAAAATGCCTTGCATGCGGTGCTGTTATGAGATATCCTCATGCAGGCAGAAAGAGAAAGTGATTCCATGATAAGGGTTGTATTTGCCGGTATGGTGATAATTTTTGTTTCTGTTTTTTTCATACTTTCTGTTTTTGATGCAATGATAAAGGCAAACATAGAATGCATGCAGGAAGCTGATATAATCAAATGCAATCTGAAAGAATTCAGCATATACCTTATAATAGGGCTGCTTCTCATAGGGCTTTTTATACTGGTTGATATAGCTGTGGTTTATGTTTTGATTGGTTTTGCATTTCCAAAGGAAACCTTTCATATTTTAAAAAATCAGCAGTGAATATGTTTTTCTGACCAGAAACTATTCAGATAATAAAATTCTTATTTAAAAGAAACGCTTATAAATTACACTTATATTAAAGTGTAGTATCTGTCTAATAACGGATGGTTTTATGGGAGTAAAGGAAGTTGATGCAGGGCAGCTGATAAAAAAGGCAGCTATTGCTCTGGAAAAGGTAAAGGAAATAGAGCCGCCTGAATGGGCCTCCTTTGTAAAGACAGGTGTCTGCAGGGAGAGGCCGCCCATGCAGAAAAACTGGTGGTTTATAAGGTCTGCATCTGTATTGAGAAAGGTTTATCTTAACCAGACCGGGGTTTCAAGGCTGAGGAAGGTTTATGGCGGCAGGAAGAACAGTGGGCACAAGCCTGAACACAAATACAGGTCCTCGGGTGCTGTAATAAGGAAGATTCTGCAGCAGCTTGAAGCTGCAGGATTTGTGAAAACAGAGAAGGGCAAGGGAAGAATAATAACACCAAAGGGACAGAAGTTTTTGAACGATATAGCAAAAGCCAAAGGTGATTGACATGAATGACATGGATATTCAGGACCTGAGCCAGCTCAGGCAGATTGAGGAGATGAAAAGGCAGATACTGAACAAGATACTGACAAAGGAGGCATTTGAAAGGTTATCAAGGGTAAAAATAGTTAATCCGCAGCTTGCAAACCAGGCTGAATTATATCTTATTCAGATTTTTCAGGCAGGAAAGATAAATGATCCCATAGGGGACGGAAAACTAAAGGGTGTTTTAAGGGTTTTAAGCGAAAAAAAGGAAATGAGGATAAGGAGAAAATAGCGATAAGCATGTCAAGAAACAAGCCGGCAGGAAAGAAGATAAGGATTGCAGCCAGGGGCAAAGTAAGGTCTGCTCCAAGATGGGCTGATATAAAGAAATTCAGCCTTAAAAGGGCAAGAACCAGAAGGATAAGGGTTAATGTAAAGAGATGGAGAAGGAGCAGGCTGAAGGTGTGAAAATGGCCAAGGATGAAAAAACCCCGGGAGAGGAGAAGATTTACAGCATTCCCCTCAGAACTGACTGGATTAAAGAGCCCAGGGGAAACAGAACCGCACGGGCTGTGAATACTGTAAAGGCGTTTCTTATGAAACATACAAAAACCGAAACAGTGAAGCTGTCAGAAGGCCTTAACAATGAACTCTGGAAAGGGGGTCTGAAAAAACCGCCGGGGAGCCTGAAGCTTAAGGTAATTATTGAGGATGGTATCGCAAAGGCAATGCTTCCTGATGAGGTTATTGTTAAAAAGGAAGCGGAAAAGAAGGGCAAGCTTGAGAGAATAAAGGAAATAGCAGAAAGAAAGCAGGCAACCGGGGAGTCCGAGCCAAAAGAGGAAATTGTAAAATCCGTATCAAAAAAAGAAGAAAAGCCCGAAAAACCGGAAACCAAAAAAGACAAAAAGAAAGGAAATGAAAAGGAAAAAAAGAAGACAGATGAAAAAACCGGTCAGGAAGAGTCAACAGAACTTGAAAAAAAGCTTTCCGGTGATTTGGCATAATTGATTATGAAAAAATTCAGGCAGTTCCTGGAAACAAAACTAAAGGGCAAGATTCCGGCCGGAAAACTCAAATTTCTGCCATCAGGATTCCAGAGAATAGGGGATATAATAATTCTCAATTTAAATCCGGAACTGGACAGATACTCCAGGCATATAGGAAGGATTGTTCTTGATGAATTCAGGATAAAAACAGTTTGCGCAAAAACCGGCGGCATTAAAGGGGACACAAGAAAGCCATCAGTAAAAAAAATTGCAGGCAACGGAACCGAAACCATTCACAGGGAGAATGGCTGCATGTACAGGCTGGATGTAACCAGAATCATGTTTGCAAAGGGGAATGTAAGGGAAAGGGGAAGGATAGCAGGCATAGTAAAATCCGGAGAAACTGTTGTTGATATGTTTGCAGGCATAGGATATTTCTCTATACCCATTGCAAAATTCAGCAGTGCGGAAAAAATAATAGCAGTTGACAAGAATCCGGAAGCCATAAAATACCTCAAAGAAAATATAAAGCTTAACAAAATCAAAAATATAGAGCCTGTTCTGGGGGATTGCAGAAAAATCAGAATGGAAAATGCTGCAGACAGGATTATAATGGGATATCTGCCCGGAACAGAAAAATTTCTTCCTGCTGCCTTCAGTTTTCTGAAAAATTCGGGGACAATACATTATCATAACATCTGTCCCAAAGACAAATTATGGAAGAAACCATTAGAAGAGCTTAAAAGAGATGCGGAAAAATCAGGATACAGGCTGGAGAAGGCAGGGAAAAGAATAGTAAAGCAATATTCACCCGGGATTTATCATGTTGTGCTGGATGGATTTTTTTCAAAGACAAAAAAATAGATTTCCCCTTTCTCCTTTTCGGAAAATTTTTCAAGGAACAGCATTATTTTCTCTTTCAGGGAAAACGGGGTGAAATCCCCCCATCTTGGTTTTGTTTTTCTGAAAACAGAGTCAAAGTATATCAGCCTGAATCCGTTTCTTCTGAAGAGTTCAACAAGCGCTTTTTTGGAGAACAGATACAACTCTATCTCCCTTTTGTGTATCCTGAATTTTCTGCTTCCATTGATGCTGGAAACAGAGATTAAAGCCTTGCCTTTCTCTTTCAGGACCCTTTCCATCTCCCTGACAGCTTTTTTGCAGCTGCACATATTAAGGACAGCAAAGAAGCACAGTACTGTATCAAAGCTGTTACTTCTGAACGGGAGGTTTTCAGCCCTTCCTGGTTTCAGGTTTTTTATTCCTTTTCTTCTCGCAATTTTAAGCATTTCTCTGCTCGGGTCAATCCCTACTGCATTCTTAACAAACTGCATATGGTATCCTGTGCCGCAGCCGATATCAAGAACCCTGCCCCCTGAGAATCTTTTTATCATTGCAAGCTCTTTTTTTCTTACAATCCGGGTTGCAGGGCTGCTGTGCCTTTTGTCATAGCTTTCTGCAAATTCATCATAGAATTTTATGATGTTCATATCTTTTATTTGCTGAAACAAAAATATATTATGGGTTTTAAAAGATTCCTCAAATTTGCATTGGTTGGGGGTACAGGGGTTATTGTAAATCTTGGCCTGCTCTGGATTTTCACGGAGATTGCAGGGGTTTTTTACATATACTCTGCAGTGATAAGCATTGAGGCATCTATAATAAGTAATTTCCTTCTTAATGAGCACTGGACATTCAGTGACAGAAGGCAGAAAAATATCAGAATGCTGAACAGGGCTGTGAAATTTAATCTTGTTTCGTTTGCAGGCATGCTGATAAACATAGCTGTCCTTTTTGCATTCACAGAATTCCTTGGTATTTACTACATGTATTCAGAAATCCTTGGAATAGGGGCAGCCTTTTTATGGAACTATTTCATTAATCTGTTCTGGACATGGGGTCAGAATTAAAAATATTTGTTTCAATGGTATATTATGCGCGACTACTATATTGAGAGGGAAGATATTATCAGGGGCCAGCGTTCTGAGATAGAGCTGGGAAGCGAGTTCGGGGAGCTTGAGATGGTTGGCGCACTGGTTGCTATAAAAGAAGCCGGCTTTGCGCCTGTATGGGTGATTAGAACAGGAGGGTCTCTAAATATAGGGTTTGCCTTGCTGCATAAAGGCATACTTTATTTTGGTGCATGCGATCATATTTTTTATGCTGTTGATGCTGAAACAGGCAAGGAAAGATGGAGATTCAAAACAAATGATGTTATACTCTCAAAGCCATGTATAGCTGGCAGCTTCATATGTTTTGGTTCATTCGATGGGAATCTGTATGCGCTGGATTTTGATGGAAAATTGTTATGGAAATTTCCTGTGAACAGCAAGATATCATGTGCAATAAAAACAGCCAGGGAGAGGATATTTTTCGGAACAGAGGACGGAAAGTTTTACTGTCTTTCTCTTGATGGCAAGCTGCTCTGGAAATTTGCAACAAATGGTTCTATTGTTGAAAATGCCGCAGTTGGGGATAATATTCTGGTTTTTGGTTCCTGGGACAGAAATGTATATGCATTGGATTTTAATGGAAATCTTTTATGGAAGTTCTGTACAGGGGCAGAGGTGAATATAGAGCCAGCTGTGGATGGGGATATGGTATATGTTGGTTCTGGTGACAGAAATCTTTATGCATTGGAGCTGAACACAGGAAAGTTGTTATGGGGATTCAAATCTGATGGTGCTGTACGCGGTGTAGCAGTTTCAGGGAATATTGTACTCTTTACAGCATACACAGAAAAACTTTATGCATTAGATAAGAATGGAAAAATATTATGGAAGTTCAGGACTGAAAACTATCTTGTGGAACCACCAGCTGTTTCTGATAATGTTATATACCTTGGCTCAACTGATAACAATCTGTATGCCATTGATATGAATGGGAAGCTCCTGTGGAAGTTTGCAACAAAATCCCTTGTGGTATGCACACCAATAGTATGGAACGGTAAGATATACTTTGGCTCCTATGACTGCAATGTTTACTGCCTGAATCTAAAGGGTGAACTTTTGTGGAAATTCCAGACCAGCAGAAGCGATATGTCAAAGATAGATGTTGATGAGATGAAAAAAAGAGAAAAAGCCAGATTTGCACTGAAGCCGCAGGAAATTGAGGCTAAGGCAGAGAAGAAAGCGGAAGGGGAGAATATCTCTGACTATGGAACCATATCAACAACATATGTGAGCACTGACACGCAGCATTATGTAGGAAAAAAGAAGGGCTATATATAATAAAAAGCTAATGAACTTATTATGATTCCTGAAAATCTTAGAAAAGAGATGACAAGACAGCACTACAAAATAGTTGGAAACCACAGCGCTGTGAAGCTGTGCACATGGCTTAAAAAAAGCATAAGGGATGAAGGATTCTGCTACAAGCAGAAATTTTATGGAATTGAAAGCCATCGCTGCCTTCAGATGACGCCATGGATCGGGTGCTGCAACTCATGTCTGTACTGCTGGAGAATAATAGAAAAGAGCCCCTTGCAATTTGACAGAACAGATGAACCAGGGGATATCATACAGGGCTGTATTGAGGCGCAAAGAAGGCTTATTAATGGTTTTCCCGGATGGGAAGGCACAAACATGAAAAAATGGAAAGAGGCAAACAATCCCAACCAGGCTGCTGTTTCTCTGACAGGAGAGCCCACCATGTATCCAAAGATTTCAGGGCTTATTGAGGAGTTCAAGAAGCGGAAATTCACGGTGTTTCTTGTTACAAACGGCCAGCTTCCTGAAAGGCTTGAGCAGATTGCAGGCAGTGCTGAACCTTCCCAGCTATATATATCCCTTGATGCCCCGGACAGACAGACATACAAAAGGGTTGACAGGCCTTCTTCTCCGGGTTTCTGGGAAAAAATAAACAGAAGCCTTGAACTCATGAACAGCTTCAGCTGCAGAAAGGCTATAAGGCTGACCATGGTTAAGGGCTGGAATATGAAAAATCCGGAGGGGTATGCAAAGCTTATAGAAAAGGCAAACCCTGACTTTATTGAAGTGAAAGGATATATGCATGTTGGAGAGAGCCAGAAAAGGCTGCCAAGAGATGCAATGCCTCTCCACAGGGACATAAAGGAGTTTGCAGAGAAACTGGAAAGGGAAACAGGATATGCATACAGAGATGAGCAGAAAGAAAGCAGGGTTGTTTTGCTTAGTAAGTAAAAGATTTAAATCTTCATTTAGTAGTTATTTTATGGCTAGAAAAATAGAATATGGTTCTATTAAATGTGATATCCCCGAGTTTTTATTCAGGGGTTATACTCAGAACATTATAGAATTTGATATCATGTCGAGTTTTCTCCGTGATAACAAATCTGTTTACAGAGGCCATGCCTTTGAATATACTAATGGAGAAAAAGAACCTCTAACTTTTGTAACTAGATTCCTTTCTGATGCATTTATTTATGCATTATATAATATGAAGAAAAAATGCACAAAAAAAGGTGGTGATTACCGTTTTTCATCTTATAATGTCTTTACTATATATCCTGCTGTTATGGCTATTGATGCAAATCCATACAGAGATAGATTATTTTTTCCTGATGATGGAGAGGGAATTTATATCAAGGGGGGGATTGATACAAAAGATATAGTTGTTGTTTTCGGACTCGGGATTAACAGGATTGCTCAATTTTTATCTGAATCGCACAGAAGACATGTTGAAACAGCACATAAGAGTTTATTGGAGGAAATGGAAATGTATGAATTGTCTGAGAAATCGTTTGTGGAAAGGCTGAAAGATGATAGTATTGATATGAACAAATTAATGCCCCTGTTTTTCGGTCTAAAGACTGTAAGTTTTGAAAAAAGAAGTAGTAATATTCAACTCATTAAAAATGGGATAGAAGTTCTGGAACAATTTTATAAAAGAGATTCCTTTGAATCAATATGATTTCTTAACCAACTTGCCTCTCTCCTGCGGTATGATTTTCATTTTGGGTTTTGGAAATTTCCTGCTGAACTCCTTTCCATGAAAATATCTGTCCAGGAATAATGCCAGAGCTGCAACTTCGCTGTGGGGCTGGCTTGTAACAGAAACATTCCAGTCAGCAAGCTGGTAAACCTCTGGGGGAACCTTTTCCCCTCCAACAACAACCAGTAGCTTTTTTGCTTTCCTTATTCCGGTTATTGTTTTCTTCAGTGGCAGGCCATACACAGTCAGATGAATTGTTCTGCCTTTCCATTCCTTCAGGAATTTTTTATAGCTGCTGATATGTTTTATTTTAAAATTCCCGCCCCATTGCTCTGATATTTTTTTGACTGATTTTTCCAGGTTTTTATCCTTCTCTCCTGTGTAGAAGCCCTCATATGCCCCCAATGCCCTTGCAGCAAGAAACACATGCGTGCTTATTCTCTGGTCTCTGAATATCCTGTGACCCAGACGCAGAACAGACACAGCCATAGGATAGAATTGATTCTTTTTCTTATATTTGTTTTTGAACCGGTGGGTGGTTTATGCCATATTATGTTACATGCATAACCGCAACCGCCTTCTTGTTGTCAGCAACCAGTCCATTGAAAACATCCACAGCCTTGTCTGTTGTTTCTATAAAGAGCTTTATTTTTCTGTTTTCAGCAAGCATTACAACCTCCTCGGGAACCTTTACTATGCCTGTTGTGCCTGTTCCCACTACTACTGCATCCGGCTTTCTTCTGGCAACAGCAAGGAATTCATCCGGACTGAATATATGGCTTTTTGGCCTGTACTCAAGCCTGCCGTCCCAGAAAACAACCATATCTGAAAAATAATCCTTGCCGTTAATCCTTATTTCACCGAATTTAACAGAATCTATCCTTACCATATTATAGATATTTAAATGGGTTCTGTTATAAATTAAAATATGAGGGGCATATCAGCTACTTTATGGATTGTTATAGCAATAGTGGTATTCATAGTTGCTGCGCTTGTTATTGTAACTATTTTTAGCGGTGGTGTGCAACAGGTTTCAAGCATTACCCAGGCAAGCGCGCTCTGCCAGCAGACATGCCAGGCATCATGCAGCGCAACCGGAAATCCGCCTGTAACATGGAGAGCACCAACTGTAATAATAAATAATGAACCAAGTTCCTGTTATGATGTAACGGGCGGGGACTGCACCTGCTAACAGCAATTATTTTATCAAGCAAACCAATCTATAAACAATGAAAGCAGTATTCAGGAATATCTGGATTCTTGTGATGGGGATTATTGTTATAGTTGCAGGTTTTGTTCTTGTTTCAATGCAGGGCAGTGTTGAGAATGTAAAGGATCTGGCAAAGGCAAACTCCCTGTGCAGCCAGTGGTGCAGTGTTTACTGCAGCTCCACAGGAAGGCCGCCGGCAAACTGGAATGCAAAAACAGTAAAGGTTGGTGATGATGTTATTTCCTGTTCTGACCCGGATGTGTTTGGAAACTGCACATGTTAACCGGATGTTATATTAATGTATTGATTTTATAAAAGGGCTCTGACAAATATATAGATATGAAAGCAGTATCGCAAACGCTCTGGATTGTAATTACAATAGTTGTGATTATAGTAGCTGCACTGGTTGTAATAACAGTGTTCAGCACAGGCATAACACAGGTAACAAGCCTCAGTGAAGCAGAATCAATATGCAGCCAATGGTGCGCTTCATCCTGTGCAGCAATAGGCAGCGAGCCAATAAACTGGAATGCCAAAACCATAAAGGTTGGAGACACAATGAAATCATGCAGCGATTCAGATGTGTACGGGCCATGCAGCTGCACATAATAAAGGATAACATGAAGGCATTGTCCAATGTAATGTGGATTCTTGTTGCAATAGTGGTAATTCTGATTGTAGCTGTTGTTGTTTTGAGTGTGTTCACTGGCGGGGTTTCCAATTTTCTCAATATATTCAATCCATGGTCAAACCAGACAACAGCAACCTCTATATGCGAAGGATACTGCAGCCAGCTGTGTATTGGCCAGCCTGAAGGCACAACACCCCAGGGCTGGGAAGAGCAGACAGCCAATGACAAAAAATGCACTGAATGGGGTGTGCAGTGCGTATGCAAAAGCGGCTTTGGCGGTCTTGGGGGTAAATAGCTTTTTGTTTTTTGCAGTTTCATTACCTATAAAAACATTCACAGACAATAAGATATTATACTGCAGGTGTTCATTCTGCAGTTTTTCTGGATACTCATTCATGTTCAGTGAAGAGGGGTTTTGGATTAACAGTATATAAGGAGCAGCAAAGGATTGTTATGAACGAGGAAAAGATAATGAAGCTGATAACATCGGATTTTTCATGGGAGCAGGTGATAAACAAAATTGTCTTATGGGAAGGTCTGGACCCCTGGGACCTTGATATAAGGGCAATGTCCAATGCATTTGTAAAATATATTGAAAAAATGGAGCAGCTTGATTTTAAGGTTCCTGCAAAATATGTGATAATCGCAGCTGTTCTTCTCAGAATGAAATCCGACCACCTGGAATTTTTTGAAGAGCTTATAAGCGATGACGGATTCGGGGATGAGATAGAAAGCGAGATTGAAGGCACGGAAATTTCCGGAAACCAGATTGAAGTGAATCCCATAACAGTCCCCCCTGTAAGATATGCAAGAAGAAAAATAACTGTAAACGAGCTTATTGAAGCCCTGAGAAAGGTAATGAAAACAGAGCAGAGAAGGAGAGAGAGAAAAATAAGGGCCAGAGGCCAGGTGCAGGTTAAGGAAGATGATATATCGCACAGGATTGAAAAGCTGTATGAAAAGATAAAGGCCATGCTTTCTGAAATAAAGGGTGAGGAGGTAAGGTTTTCAAACCTTATAAAAAAATGGGAAAGAAAAGAGGTTGTGAACACATTCCTGCCGCTTGTGTATCTTGACCATGACAAAAGAGTGAACTGCAGGCAGAGTGAAATTTTTGAGGAGATATTCATAAGAAAGGGGGAAAAATAATTATAGTATAGGCACCAAAAAATGTATAGAGTATGGGATAGCATATGACTGAGAAAGTTGATTTTGATGAAATAATAACAGTTGAAAAGGATAACGGAAAAACAAAGGTCAGCGTAAAAAAGAGTGAAGGAAAAATAAAGTACAAAAGCATGGTGAAAAAGCCAAAGGAAACACCAAAGGTTTATGTAAAAGAAAAGGATGTAAAGCCTGCTGAGATAAAGGGCGAACAGGCTGTAAAATCTGTTATAGAGGCAGCGCTTTTCATAACTCCAAACCCGCTCAAGCTGAATGAACTTGCAAGGCTTGCTGGAATAAGCTCCCTGGGCTATTTAAAGGATATACTGGAAAAGCTGCAGAAGGATTATAATGGAAGGGGCATAGAAATAACAGCTACAAGGGATGGCTGGCAGATGCAGGTAAAACCTGAATATCTGTCGCATGTCAGTAATCTTACTCCGTATTCTGATCTTTCAGAGGGCTGCAAGAGAACACTGGCCCTGGTTGTGTACAAAGAGCCTGTAACCCAGGCAGAGATAATAAGGATACAGGGAAACAAGGCATACACATACATAAAGCAGCTTAAAAGAAGGGGGCTTATAAGAGCAGAAAAAAAAGGGAGGAGCAGGGTAATCAAACTTACGCAGGAATTTGAGAGGTATTTTGGGGAGGAAAAGGAAAAAATAAAGGAGCAGCTTAAGATATAAGCAGCTGCAGGCAGTTTTTTAATTCTGCGCAACAAATAACAATTATGAAAAAAAACAAGAGCATGTTCTGGGCAGACCAGATTGCAAGAAGGGTTGTTTCTGAAAGAGGCAAGAAAAAAACATATGTTTGTGCCGCTGGTATAACGCCTTCAGGCACAATTCATATAGGCAACTTCAGGGAGATAATAACTGTTGATATTGTTTCAAGGGCTCTGATGGACCTTGGCAAGAATGTAAGGTTTATCTATTCCTGGGATGATTATGACAGGCTGAGGAAAATTCCTGAAAATGTGCCAAAGCCAAAAGAGCTGGAAAAATACATGATGATGCCGATTGTGGATGTTCCGGATCCATGGGGCTGCCACAGGTCATATGCAGAACATTTTGAAAAGGCAGTGGAGGCAAGAATGCCTGAACTGGGAATAAGGCCTGAATACATAAGGCAGAGCATAATGTACAGAAAATGTGCATATCACAGGGAAATAAAAACAGCGCTGGAAAAAAGAAAGGAGATAATAAGAATACTCAACAAATACAGAAAAACCCCTCTTCCCCAGAACTGGTATCCATTAAGGATATACTGCAGGAAATGCAGAAAAGAAAACACAAGAGTAATTTCCTGGGACGGCGAATATTCTGTGGAATATGAATGCGAATGCGGGAACAGGGAAAAAACCGATTTCAGAAAAGATGGGCTTGTTAAGCTGCCCTGGAGGGTTGACTGGCCAATGAGATGGCATTATGAAAATGTTGATTTTGAGCCTGGGGGAAAGGAGCACTCAACCCCCGGGGGTTCAAGAACAACAGCCGCAGAGATTGTAAGCTCTGTTTATGGCAAGGAGCCCCCGGTTTATCAGATGTATGATTTTGTTATACTGGGGAAAGGGGGAAAGATATCCTCATCAAAAGGCAATGTTATCACTGTTGATGATGTGCTGAAGATTTACATACCTGAAATACTGAGATTCTATTTTGCAGGAACAAAACCAAACAAGGAGTTTGCATTTCTTTTCGGGGAGGATGTCTTCAAGGTTTATGAGGATTTCTACAGGGTGGAAAGGGTTTATTTTGGAAAGGAAAATGCAAGCGAAAGGGACAGGATGCATCTGAAAAGGGTGTATGAGATGTCATGTGTTGGTAAACCGCCGGAGAAAATGCCTGTGCAGCCAAGGTTCAGGAAATGCATAGATTTGATAAATACATATGGGAATGCAGAAAAGGCTCTGGAAAAAATAAAGGCATCAGAAAAACTGAGCAGAAAAGACGCTGGGAGATACAGGGATGTTCTGATAAGGGCAGCAAACTGGATAGAAATATACGCATCTGAAAAATACAAACTCAGGATTGCAGAATCTGTCCGGAAGGGAGTTATAAAAAACCTTACAGATGCGCAGAAAAAATCATTAAGGGAACTTGGAAAAAAACTGGCTGAAAAAAGATACACAGAGAAAATGCTTGCAAACCTGTTTTTTGAAACAGCAGAAAAAAACAGGCTGAAACCGCAGGAGTTTTTCAGGGCTGCATATCTTGTTATCCTGGGAAAAGAAAGAGGGCCAAGACTGGCTCCGCTAATTCTTTCAGCAGGAAGAAAAAAAATAGCAAAACTGTTAAAGGGTATATAAGCATGAAGGTTCAGATGTGCTGTGTTTTCTGTCTTGTGTCTTGTCTGGATTCTTTGAGTATGATTGATATATAATTCTAGGATTTATAAAAATGTCATGTCTTTGGAAAAATTCATTATCAGTAGCGTAGTTGGTACTATAGTATTCTTGTTGATAATATTCGTAGCGTATTCCTTTTTTACTTCATTTGAGAGTATACCGTCATCAAGCAATCCAACCACCTCCCATATAATCCAAAAAGGAAAAGAAAGTTTAGGTTTGGTTTTTGTGGGATGGTCCATCGCAGGTGTTATAGTTTTTGTAATATTTATAATAGGAATAATAAAATTCTTCCCAGAAGGCAGATATTAAATTATAGCACTGTTATAATTTTAAGAAATCAAGTATCATCTGCAAAACATCAGGCCTAGATGTTAAAATTAAGATTATCAAAAGTGTGATTAATAAAATTATTATCATTTGTGGGTTTAACTGTGCTTTTTGATTCATATATATCATTTTTTTTCCTTCTTTAAATTTTCCATCTCCCTTTCAATTTTCCCGACACGAACAAATATGTCCCAGAGAGAGAATATTATAACTACTATAATAGCTGCAACAACTCCTACTAAAATGTCACCAGAGTAATAATAAGCACCTCCGCCTATTATAATGCACACCAGCAATAATTTCCATCCCGATGTTATTCTCTTATGTGTCCTATCAAGGAATCCATCTGTCATATATGTTAATTTTATTTTGGGAATTAATAAGCTATTCAATCTCACTCTTCACCGCTTTAAGCAAATTATTTCAAATAATTCTCCATATTCAGAGTTCTCTATCGTCAAGTTCCATCCCGCTTTCTAACATTTCCTTGGATATTGGACATTTTCTTATCGGAATGACTCATGACAGAAGACTGTGGACTGATGACTGTATGGGTTATGTTGGTTAATGGGCCCGAAGGGATTTTCATTTCCCCCTTTGTATTTTTGCATGTGGGTTGGTGAAACCTAGGAGGGGCGATGTAAGCGCAAGCTACTGAAGCCCCGCCTCGGTTTTCGAACCCTCGACCTACGGCTTTCCTCTTTCACAGGCTGCATTGGTTTGCAGCAGCCTCAAATCTTCTTTGATAGAAGACCGCCGCTTTGGACATGACTGCCAGCTGCCAGGCAGCCAACTATCCAGCTGAGCTACGGGCCCATACAAGTAATTCTGTTTGTTTATTTATAAAAAATACATTATCTTATTAATCTTTCTTTTCAAACGGCTTGTTAAGAAGCTCGGAATTTGGAACTATTGACCTTTTTTTCCCGTTTTTAAGTATTACTGATAATGCGTTCATTTTTTCCACAATGCCTGAATGCATGCCTGTTTTTACATAATCCCCGGGCTTTATTGTTTTTTTCAGTGCAATGCCTGCTGAATAGTTTGGCAGTATATCCCTGATTCCTATAAGCAGTGAAACCATCATTGTTGCAAGTATTATAACAAACATTGCTGTAAGAGAGGTTGAATCTATTCCAACAAGGCCAAGCGCCATTATTACCACTATTACTGCAATGGAATATCTCAGAATCCCTCCTGAAAGCGATGCCAGTATCTCCTCATGAAACAGCTTTCTCCCTGCCTCCTCAAATGCCCTGCCAAAGAAATCAGCAATTATAAAGCCTACAACAATTATCAGTATCGCGCCTATAAACCTTGGCATAAACCCTGCTATCTGTGTAAATATGTCTGCAACCGCTGTAAGGCCTATGGTTTCAACTATAACTGCAAGGAAAAGTATGTATATAAGCCATTTCACGAGGTCTCCTATCAGTTCAACAGTTGTTCCCTTGTATCCTGTTACCTTTAAAACGCTTTCTGTCCATGTCTTTGATGTAACCTTCTTGAGACCTGCTATGGAGAGCAGTTTTGTTACAATAACCTTGCCTATCCTTCCTGCTATGTAACCTACAATAAGCAGGATTATTATCTGAATAATAAGCTGCAGGTTGGGCAGTATGTACACAGGCAGAAGGTCGCTGATAAATGTGACTATCCATGTCCATATTGACTGCATGATGCCTTCCAAAGTAACCATATGCATCAACAGATGTTGTCTAAGACTGCCTGCATAAATCGTTTTAAGCCTTCAGATTAATAGCTATCTATATAATTAGCTTTTTAAACTTTTATTAAGCACTACTGCTTTATAACAGCTGCTTTGCTTTCAGCACATCCTTTACAACAGATTTGGCATCCTCAAAAAACCTCATAAGCAGCGGCCTTTGCTGATAGTTCCTGAAGTTTTCATATATGGAGCTGATGAATTTTTCCGCCAGGTTGATTTTGGTGGCTTTGCTTGCATTTATGAGTCCGGGATTCAGCTCTACATTTACCACTTTTGGCTCTTTTTCCGGGCTTATGTCAATCCTTACAACCTCTGCCTCTATTGCCTTGGATGCATCAAGCGCAAGCTGCTCAATTGCAGGGTCTATGTTTTGCTTCTTCAGTTCGCCCTTTGCGAACACAACATCCCTCTCTTTTGTTTTTTTCTTTACAGCAGCAGCCACCTCGGGCTGTGTCACATAAACAGAAACCATTTCCTTTACAACATCCTCTATAAGTATGGGCTTGTTCAGGCTTACCAGGGCTCCTATAACGCTCTTTGCCTCTATCTTGTTTTTAACTATAACGCCTGTTTCCTTTTCAGGTGTTCTTATCATTATCGGGAATTTCATGCCTTCTATAATGCTCAGTGCAGCGTTTGTGCTTCTTGTAAGCTTAAGGTTCAGTGTTGATACACCCCTTTTTCTGAGCACAGTAAGCAGAAAGAAGCGCTCATCAGCAAGAAGAAAGCTTATTGGCTTTACAGGCATATATGTATCTTCCGGGAACAAGGAAAGAAGCTGGTAGCCATAAGAGCTTGATGTTTTTGGTATTCTGGGATATACTGCCTTGAATTTGAAAAGGTCTGATACCCTGTATGATATTGAGAAATCCCTGTCAAGTCCTATGCCTATGCCTTCCAGAGGGACAAAAAATACAGAGCTGAATTTCTTTTTTGCCTCTTCCAAGAGCTTCAGATTTGTATCGCTCTTTTCCTGCCCTATTATGCAAAGCCCCTTGTCATTGTTGTTTCCCATACTGCCTCCAAACGCCCCATCAAGATTAAAGAATTGAATTTGTATTTAAAAAGTTTACTGTTGTGCTTAATCGCCTGTTTTTGTGTTTTGTTTGTGTTAATCCCGGGAATTTGGTTAATATCAAAAAACATAAAAAACAAAGGCAGCAAGCCCTGCAAACACTGGTATCAGAAGGTTATCATCAATCCATCCCCTTTTGTTTAAGGGTTTCAGTTTTTTTGCTTCAGGTATGAGTTCAGCCAGCGCTGCTGTCAGTGCAGCTGCAAAGGCAGCAGGGATATTTACAAAGAGCAGTGATACAAGGAGCGCTCCCAGGAAGAATGTAGCAGAGCCCTCAATGCTTTTGTTTCCTGTAATTTTATGCCTTCCAAATTTCATGCCAAAGAGTGTTGAAAAAGAGTCGCCGACAGAGAGTATTGCTGCTGATGCTGAGGCAATATGAAGCGGGAAAATTACAAAAACAACTGCAAAACCAAGGAAAAACCAGAACGCGCCCTGGAAGGGCCTTTCCAGATTTTCCCTTTCAAATCCCATTACAAACCCCCTGAACCTTTCCTCATATCTGTTTAGCAGCTTAAGAAATCTTTTCTCCTCTCTTCTTATGTATTCGGAATAAACAAGGAATGAAAATGCTATCAGGAGGAAATAAACAGCTGAAACCCTGCCTGTAAACTGCGCAAGGAATATAAAAAACAGACCTGAAAGATGCACCAGCTGCCTTGGAATTTCCCTTTGCA
>JAFCEK010000063.1 GCA_017609225.1 Candidatus Aenigmatarchaeota archaeon
CATAAAACCAAGCCAGATATTTTTTATTATTCATAATTCTTTCCTGCTGTATTTAAGCCTTTCCCAAGATTTTCCCACAATTGCAATCAGTTCCAATATTCGTATTTTCGCTTGTTTCTGGTTTTCAGATTTAACAAACGATTTGAAAATAATTTAAAGCCTTGATATAAAAGGTATATGAGGATGTAAAAAGAATACAGAATGCAAGGCGAAGCATAAAACGACAGCTAATGCCAAGGACAGTATGCACTGAGCATACAGCTGTCCCCGTAACAGATTGCAAGGCGAAGCATAAAACGACAGCTAACACCAAAAACAGGATATGCTGCTAACAAAGCTGTCCCCGTCACAGATTGCAAGGCGTAAGATATAACATGACTGCTACTGCAGATAGCCAACTGCATAAAGCATAAGCAGTTTCCGTAACAGATTACAAGGCGACAGGAAGGGTATGACAGCTAACATCAAGAACGGAGTGCATTAAGCATATAGCTGTCCCCGTCACAGATTACAAGGCGAAAAGAAGGGTTTGACCACTAACACCGGATGAACAAAGTGGTCCCCGTCATAGACTACAAGGCGAAGATATATGCCAATGGAAAGAATGACTGCAAAAAAAATCAGGATAAAGGATTTGGTTTCAGGGGAATGGAACAAGATGGATGGTATGGAGCCCAGTTTTATCAAAACATCAAGAGGTGAGAATGTTTCCAGGGCAAGAATCATGGCTACTGTGGTTAGCAAGTTCATATCAGATGACGAGAACTTTGGCTCCATAACGCTTGATGATTCATCTGATACTATAAGGGCAAAGTGTTTCAAGGATCTTAATGTTCTTCAGGGTGTTGAGGTTGGGCAGCTTGTGGATGTGATAGGAAAGGTTAGGGAATACAATGATGAAATCTATCTGATACCTGAAATCATAAGGCAGGTTAAAAACCCGAATCTTGTTCTTCTCAGAAGGCTGGAGCTTCTTAAAAAATCAAAATCAGGTCCTGTAAAGGAGAAAACACAGGGAGAAAAAGACAAAGAGGAAAAAGAGGATGTAAGGAAGCTTGTTCTGGATATGATTTCAAAAAGCAAGGAAGGCATTGAATACAAGGAACTTATTGCAAAATCCGGAAAAACAGAGGCTGAGATTGAAAACATTGTTAATGAGCTTCTTGCAGAGGGCATATGTTATGAGCCAAGCCCAGGGAAGATAAGAAAGATATAATGTTGCCTCCCTATATCCGCGACTAAAGCCGGCGGTTTTCTTGGCGAGGCAACAGCTGTTGAACCAGATATTGTTTCTTACTTTGTATAGGAGACGAGAGACATCTCTGCATCTCAAATATATCGGGTGCAGAGATGCAGACTATGCATTCATCCGCTGTTTGAAAACAATGGTTTTCTGGTTCAGCATAAAATGACTTCGCAATTTCAGTATCATGCCTCAATCTCATTGTATATCCGCATTATATCCTCATAAAGCTCATTCAGTTCTTCCTTGTTTTTTGAACTCTGCTGGATTTTTTTGTATTCATCAATTATCCGGAGATATGCCTTTCTTGCTGATTCTGTATCTCCTTTTTGAATAAATTCTGAGCATTTCCTGATGAGGTTTCTTATCCTGAACATCTCATCCTGTTCTGCCTTTTTTCCGGATTCAGTTTTTTTCTGATATGGCTTTGTCTCCTTCTTTTCTTTTTTTTCTTCCATGGATGAAACTATCATATCAATAAGGGCCTTAAGCTCCTGGATTTTGTCATCTGATGCAAACTTGAAATTTCTCAGTTCGCTCTCCATGGATTTTCTGAATTTTTCCAGGTCCTCCTTCAGCACAGCATTTTTCATTTTCAGTTCAAGGGCATCCATTGAACCCACTGTTTCATTAACAAGGTCATCAAGTTTTTCCACCCTTTCACCGAGCTTGGTGATTTCTGTCATTCTGGTTTCAAACTCCCCGAATATTTTTTCAATCTTTGAGGAAAACCTTCTTGCGTTGTTTTCGGAATCCTTCACCTTTGATGCTATGCCTTCTATGTTCTTGAACATCTTCAGGAGGTTTTCAAAACTTTTTATTTTTTCCAGGAACTTTCTGTAGGATTTCAATTCAGAACTGAAGGAATCAATCTTCTTGTCAATTATGTCTATTCTTGCTCTGTTCTCTTCTATGAGCTTTAAATTCTTTTCTCTTTCTTTTGCGATTTTTTCAGGTTCAATCTCACTTGTCGCTTCCTCTACTCTGCTGAATCTTGATTCTATTCTTCCTATAATCCCCTCCTGCTCAAGTATTGATGACCTGAGTTCTCCTATTTCCTCCCCAAGTTTTACAATCCTTTCCTCAATAGCCCCTCTGAAGTTGTCTATAATCTCCAGCTTTCCGTTTATTTTTTCAATATTAAGAATGAGTTCTTCAATGGAACCTGTTTTTTTCTTTTCTGCTTCTCCTGTATATGCAGGCAGAAACTTCTTTTCTTTCTTTTTTCTGAAAAGGCCGAATATGCCTCCTTTTTTTGCTTCCCTTTCTTCAAGTTTTTTAAACTCTTCCTTTGTTATAACATTTTCTTCTTCTTTGATTTTTTTCCTGTCTTTGCCTTTTTTCTTTGACATTTCATCACATTAATATATTTTCAGTTTCTTCTTTAAGAGATTGATATATATTTCAACCATTCTGAATCTGCCCTCTTTCAGTTTGTCTTTCACAAGGCCCAGTTCCAGCTCAAGGTCAGTGATGTCAACGCCATTGCTTTTTATTTCCTTTATAACACCCTCAATCTCCTCGATTATTTTGTTATATTTTTTGTAAAGCAACATCTCCTTTTCAGATATCTTGTGCGGTGAATGCAAAGTTGGCCTGAACTGGACAAAATAGGGCTTTCCATCATTATACTTCGGATTCTGAATCATTCCAACACCAACTGCCTGATGTGTTATTCTGCCTGCATACACACTCCCGTATTTTTTGCCTATCTTCCTTATGTCATTGAGGGATTTTGTGTTAAGCTGTATTTCAGTCAGCACATTGCCCATTATAGCATCCTTAAAGTCGGAAGATACCTGGGATATCATTATAAGGCCTATTCCCCATTTCCTGAATTCCCTGCATGCCTTTTCCAGCGCTATGTATCCTCCCTTTCCGCCATATTTTTCCAGCAGCCTGTGGACTTCATCAAACACAACTATCATTTTCAGTTCTATTGATTCTTCCCATGGGATTTTAAACATTGTGTTGATTATGTTTATCACTGCCTCATCATACTGGCCAGGCCTGAGTTTGTTGAGAGTAAACACCGTGACCTCCCCGGGCTTCATAAGTTTCTTGAAGTCTATTTTTGCCTTGGGGTCTGTTATCTCGAATATCATCCCCTTAAACGGTTTTTTATCTTCCGGCTTCATTCCAAATTCAGGGTAATACTTCAGCAGGTCAGGGTCCCTGCATGGCCTTACAAAACCTGTCCATTGCGCTGTTGGGTCAAAAACAATAACAGGTATTTTCCTTTTCAGCGCCTCCTCCACAATTACAGAGGATGAGACGCTTTTTCCTGAGCCTGTTGCACCTGCTATCAGTATATGCGTTTTCAGGTCATGCGGGTTGAAGAATGCCTTTATGTTCGTTTCTGCGATTTTTCCAATCCAGAATGATTTGCTGCTTTCTTTCGGAAGTTTTCCGTAATCCACAGGAAAAACATACCTTGCTCTCATAAGCTTCCATTTTTTGTAATGTTTCCATCCATACCATCCTCCCGCGGCAAGCAGAGCTATGATTATTATTAGAATTATGAGGTTTATCCTTTCCTCTGTCCAGAAAGGCTGCACTATTTCAAATGAATCTGTTGAGGTTGTAGAGCCGCCTTCATAATCTGCAACAA